>JBIIMX010000079.1:0-11029 GCA_044337765.1 Pirellulales bacterium
GCGGCTGGTCCGCGCCCGGCAGACGCCCGAGGATCTCGTCCGAGGCGAGACCGTCTGACAGGAAACGCTGGGCAGGAAACGGTGCCTGGCACCGACTGGTTCCTGACTGGTTCCTGACTGGTTCCTGACTGGTTCCTAAGATGAGCATCTGGATCCCGGCAGGTTTTTTCTATGTCTCTGGAGGCAACGCGTGATGGCTGGAACCTACGTGATCGCGGGTGGGAGTCACGGCATCGGACTGGAACTCGTGCGGATGCTGGCCCCAACCGCCGCGCGGATCGATGTCTGGTCGCGGACGAGCGACGGCCTGCCTGCCGCTGACGGAATTCATCATCTGCCGTGCGACTTCGCTGATCCCGCGGGCTCGTTGCCGGAACCGCCGGAGGAGATTCTCGGTGCGGTCTACTGCCCCGGCAGCATCAACCTACGATCCTTTCGAAGCCTGCAACCCGCCGACTTTCGCCAGGATCTCGAACTCAATCTCCTCGGTGCCGTGCGGTTTCTGCAGGCCTGCCAACCGCGGCTCAAAGGGCCTGATGGCGGGACTGCGAGCGTCGTGCTGTTCAGCACGGTGGCGGTGGGACAGGGCATGCCGATGCACACGTCGGTGGCCGCCGCCAAGGGCGCGGTCGAGGGCCTGGCGCGGTCGCTGGCCGCGGAGTGGTCGCCCAAGATCCGGGTCAACGTGATCGCACCGGCGCTCACCGACACACCGCTTGCCGCCCGTCTTCTCTCTTCTCCCGACAAACGGGAGGCCCTCGCGGTGCGGTATCCCCTCAAGCGGATCGGCGAGCCGGCGGACGTCGCAGCCTTGGCGAGGTTTCTCCTTTCTGCCGAGAGCGGCTGGATCACCGGACAGGTGTTCGGCGTCGATGGCGGAATGTCCGCCCTACGGACCTGACCTCGCCTCAGCCCAGAAACAAAACAGATTCCCTCGCTCGCGTTTCGGGCTTGCATGGGGCGGGGAAATAGGTGGCTGTCACCTTTTTCACTCGCTCTGTTCCTAAGGCGGCGGAGGCATGGCTGGCAGACCAAGCTGCCCACGACGCCGCTCGATCGCACCGATGTACTCCACGAAGCGGGCCCGCTGCTCGGGCGTGGTGCTGTCGATCATGTGCTTTCGAAATCTGTTTCGATCCTCCTCGGAGCCGCCGAGGGGGCCGAAGGGCGGCCGTGGCCCAACTCCCTCTTCGCGTTTCCCGCCCGCCGATTTGCTCCCGCCACCACCCAAAAAACCAGCCACTTTCTGCCCCACCTCGAATGCCTTTCGCATGAACTCCATCTGCCTGATTTCCTGGTCCAGAAAATCCTGCCGCTTCTCCGCGGGGAGTGAGAAGTATGTCGACACCTTGCCGTCCATTATCTTCCGAAACGTGTCCTGACCGACCCGCATGGCCTGCGGGCGAAGCTCCGGTGGCAGTTGCTGCACCTTCGCCATCACCTGCCCAATCGCCGCGACCCGCGCCGCCGCGTCCTCGGGCCCCCTGATCGCCTGCCCCGGAGGATACTTGGCGGCCAACTCACGCTGCAGCGTCCGAATCTCCGTGATTCGGGGATCCTCACCAGTCCCTCGAAACCACCAGACTGCCCACGCTGTCAACAGCGCCAGAGTGAGTGACAGGCCTAGCAAGGTCCTGCGTCTGGTCGTGCGGTGCGGGATTTGTTGCAGTCCGTCAGGCATGAAGATCGTTCTGCGGCCAACGCACGGCAGCCCAGCGAAGTGCGGCTCTTCGCGTGGACTCTTGGCGTGGACTCGTTGAGTCCCATCAGACTACACACTCCGCTGTGCCAAGACCACATGCGCCAAGACCACTTGTGCCAATAAAAGGTGTCGGTCACCTTTTTCACTCTTCCTTCCGTCAGGGCCGGATCGCCACCCCGAGGGCCTCGCCCAGGCGGATCCAATCCCGGTGCCCGGACTCGACGACCCATCGCAGCACGCTCATGTCGAGCCGATCGTATTGGTGGATGGCGACGTTACGGAAACCCACCATCCCGTGGAGCGATGTCGCCAGCGATTCGTCGATAAGACCTGCCCGCTGCAAAAGAGAGAAGGCGTCGGACTTGCTCTGCGGAACGCCGAGGTGTCGTTCCGCGACAACGTGCATCGCCATGTCGATCGCGGCCTGGCAGCCCCGTTCAATGTTCAGCGTGAGGGCGTCGACGTGCGTGAAGTCGTCGAGCCCCGGACAGGATCGCACCTCTTCGGCAATCCGCCGCACGCACCGTTCGATGATCGCTGCCTTATTGAGCAGGATGTCGTCAGGCGGCATACGCGTGGAGCACCTCTCGCCGCGCTTCCTGGAGCGACGCATACATGGAGAGGGTGTACATCTCAAACTGCGCCGTGACGTGATGGTCCCGTTCAAAGACGAGCTTGCCGCCGGCCACCGCCTCCTTGGCATACACGAGGTTGGACAAGGACAAGCTGCCAAGATCCACATGCCGGCCCACGATCGAGGTGAGTTCCGCAGCCAAGGCCAACCGTTCCTGGGCTGCAAGGGACTGGCCCGGGTGGGGCAGCACAGCGATGTCCACGTCACTGTCCGGCCGTAAGCGGCCTTCGGCCGCAGATCCGAGAAGGTAGGCGGCAGACACGAAGGGCCGACTGCGCAGATGCGCCGCAACGGCTGCCAACACGTTTTCCGCAATAGTCTGATCGCTCATGGATCCACACCTGTCCCACAGTTCACGGGGGCACTGAAGGATACTCTGGGTGCGAACAAGGTGACAGCCATCAGAAAAAGGCGACTGTCACCTTTCTCACGCACACGTTCAAAACGTCCCGCCACGGGGAGCAGCACATGTCCTGCCGAACAGGACTGTGACCGCCGCCTTTTTCACTCCCGTGAGGTCGACAGGCTGTAGTCGAACTGGTTGGGGGCCGACGCGCGGATTTCCACGCGATACTCCCCGGGCGTCGGACCTCTCGCTCCCTCGACGACATAGCGGCCGTCGGCGATCGTCGCCCCGGCCGCGACGCCCTTTCCCGTGGGCATGAAGCTGGAGCGGACAGAGTGCCAGGCACCAAAAACAGGCAGCATGGGAAGGTTGTGCTGGCAGATTCCCCAGATTTGGTGGCTGGCACCTTTTCTTGCACGCAGAACTGCTTCGTGCGATCCGCATCGCTGCTGTTGGGCTGCACGCGGTTCATCAGCGCGTAGGTATCGCACTCGTCACTCCAGAGCCAGGCACGGTACTCCTTCGTAAACCCCGCTGCTGGTGAAATGCTGGCCAAGCGACTGCATGGGAATGGCATGAAAAAAACCCTCCTGGAAGCTCGGGTGGGTTGAGCCGTTCCCCCGACCACTTTTTATTTCTACAGACAGTTCGACCCGGGAATACACATCTTCTCCATGCCGGCAATCACGCCCGCAGCCCCTCGAGCGTACCGTCGCTCGACCCGAAGGCGTCGGCGGCGATCCCCAGACGTTGCAGCACCGACACGAAGAGGTTCGAAAGCGGAGTGTTGTCGTCGTGCTTGAAGGCCAGGTGCGAGCCGTGGCGGAAGCCGCCGCCAGCCAAGAGGATCGGCAGGTTCGTGTTGTCGTGGGTGTTGGAGTCGCCCATGTTGCTGCCGTAGAGCACCATCGTGCTGTCGAGCAGTCGCCGCTCCCCTTCCTGTCGCTCTCCGAGCGCCGTGAACAGGCCACCGAGCAGCTCCATCTGCCGCCGATCGGCCTCCTCGAGTTGGCGAACCTTTTCGGCCGACTGCCCGTGGTGGCTCAGGTTGTGATAGCCGTCGGTCGTCGTCTCGGTGTCGTCGAGCTTGAAGGCGGGTGTGGCGAAGGCATCGACCATCACCGTCACAATCCGCGTCGAATCGCTCTCGATCGCAAGGCGAGCCATCGTCAGCATCGCCTCGAAGCCCTTGAAGAAATAGGCCCGGTCGGTCACGTCGAGTGGCGCCGCGGCCGGAGCAGACGGCTTGGGACGCTGCTCCCAGGCCCCCGCCTCCTGCAGCCGCTCCTCCAGTTCGCGGATCGACGTGAAATACTGCTCGAGCCGACGGCGGTCGGCCGCCCCGATCCGCCGTGACAGCCGGCGGGCGTCGTCGTCGAGCACATCGAGAATGCTGCCCCGCTCCTTCAGCCGTTCCAACTGCGCGGCAACCTCGGCCGGCGAGCCGCCCACGAACATTTTTTCATAAAGCCGCGAGGGCTTGTCCTCCGCGGGGATCAGCACGCCGTCGCGGGTCCAGGCCAGGCTGCGGTTGCCCTTGTCGATGTTGACGCCGAGATTGAGCGTGGGAAACCGCGTGAGATGGCCGATCCGCTCGGCCGCGAACTGGTCGAGTGAGATCGTGTTGCGAAAGCCGCTGGCCGTGGGGTTGCGGGCGGCCGTGAGAAAGCAGTTTTCGGTCGAGTGACCGCCGCGGACATTCGGATGCGAGAGGCCGCTGATCACCGTGAAATCGGCCCGGTGCGCAGCGAGTGTTTCCAGATACGGCGAGAGCTGATAGTCGCGGCCGGTGCCAACAGGAAAGAACGGCTTCGGCAGCACGCCGAGGTTGTTCGAGATCAGAATCACCCGCTGCGGCGGTGAGTCGAGGGCGGCCCGCGCCGCACGTGCAGGCAGCAGGGCCTCGAGCATCGGCAGGGCGACCGCGGCGCCGGACCCTCGCAGAAACGTCCGCCGGGAGAGCCCGTGTCGGCCGTGGACTCGATCTCCATCCACTCGATGCTCGTGATACCTCATGGCTGCTCCCCTTCCCGGCCGCGGAAAATGCCGCTGGCCACGAACCCGTGCAAGAGATCGCGGACCCGATAGCCGTCGGCGGCGCAGGCATCGAGGATCGCCTCGATGTCGCGACGGTCGGAGAACCGCACCGGGCCGCCGGTGGCGTAGGCCGTGAATTGATGGAGGAGGTTGCGGGCCAACTGCCGTGACGAGTCGGCCAGCAACGCCTTCAGCGAGCGGATGTCGGAAAACGTCCGGCCGTCGGGCAGGCTGCCCTGCGGGTCGACCGGATGCGCGAGCCGATAGGAAAAATCGTGGCCGGCACGGTCGATGCCGGTGACCGGTTCGCCTTCTTCGAGCCCGCGATACCGCTCCCGCCAGCCGCCGCAGATATCGAAGTTTTCGAGCGCAAACCCGACCGGATCGAAGAGCTTGTGGCAGGAGGCACACGCCGCATCCTTCGTGTGCAGCGCGAGCAGGTCGCGGATCGTCTTCGCGCCGCGGATGTCGGGCTCGACCGCCGGCACGCTCTCGGGTGGCTTCGGCGGCGGCTGGCCGAGCAGCCGTGTCATCACCCAGGCACCGCGGAGCACCGGCGATGTGTTCGTGCCGTTGGCCGTCACCTTCTGGACTGCGGCCTGCGTGAGGAGGCCGCCGAGCGGGCTGCCGGGCGGCACGGGCACCTTGCGGACAGCATGGCCGGAGAGCGGCTCTAAAGAATAGTGCCTCGCAAGCCGGTCGTTGGCAAACAGAAAATCGGTGTCGACGATCGCCGCCGCCGGCATGTTGTCGCGGACCAGCGCCGTGACGAACGCCCGGGTCTCCATTCCCATGCTCTCGACCAGATAGTCGTCGAAGCGGTATTCGGGATAGAGGCGGATATCGGGCTCGTCGCGGCGAAGATTCCGCAGGTCGAGCCAGTAGTCGGTGAAGTTCTTGATGAACCGCGAAAACCGCGGATCATCGACGAGCCGGTCGACCTCCGCGCGAAGCACCTCGCGGTGACCCAACTCGCCACTCGTGGCCTTGGCGAGCAGATTGCTGTCGGGCCGTGTGTCCCAGAGGAAATAGGAGAGCCGCTGGGCGAACGACACGAGGTCACCGGGGCTGCGTGGATCTTCGAGATAGAGAAACTCCGGGCTGCAGAGCAGCGCCCGATATCCGGCCAGCATCGCCTGCGTGAACCCAGTGCCACCACGAAGCGCGGCGATGATGAGGGCTTCGTAGGCCGCGACATCTTCCTCGATCAGCGGCTTCACAAGCGCCGCCGCGGCGAACCGGCGAAAGAGCCGCCGCGCGTCGGCCTCGGGGTCGCTTGCCAGCACCTCGACGGCGGGCGACGCTCCCGCGGGGGCGGCGCGAAAGGGAAGGTCGTCGAAGAGCACCCGATGCGACGCCGGCGGCCAGGCATCGGGCGGCAGCGGGCCGGTGATCTCGAGCGACTTGAAGGCGATGCCGGGATGGCCGCCCGGCGGGAGCGGGGGGAAGCGATAGGTGGGTCCGCCGCCGTTCACATTTCGCGCCAGCGGCACGGCCAAGCCCAGCAGGCTGTATTCGATCGTCTGGCCTTTCTTCAGGAGCACGGTCGTCTCGTAGTCGCCGCCTTCGGGCGAAATGTCGAAGAGCCCGCCCACGGCCTGCACGTCGCCGGAGACGTCGGGGCCGGAGGGCGCGCGGGCCCGAAACGTCATCGGCACCGGCTGCGGCGCCGGCACAAGCGTGAGGTCTTCGATCTGGTGCACGGCACGGGCCTTGAACCGCACGCGGTAGACGCCGCTCCACTTGGCCACGAATCCGCGAGGATAGCCGTGATACGGCCAGTAGGCGGAGCGGAAGATCGCGCACTCGACGTCGGCGTCATCGGCCTCTGGCTTGTCGACCTTCTTCGACTCCTTGGCGAAAAACCGCGACTGCGGCTCGCCGTAGGCCTCACCCCCAAAGAGGTTCGTCGAGATGGCCTTGAATGTGTCGGGTGTCTGCGGTGCCACGCCATCGGCGACCGCCGCGCGGAGGGCTGCGTCGGCGGCGTCGAGGGCGGCCTCAAGCTGGATCCGCGAGAAGTCGAGACCCTCGGCCGACTTGTTGAAACCGTCGCGGGTGCGGTCTTCCGGCAGCCGGTCACCGATGTCGAGATTCGGCAGCAGAAGGATGTCGCGGAGCGTGTGCTCATATTCGTGGCGGTTGAGTCGGCGGAGCGGCACGCGGCCGTTGGCCGCGACGTCGGCCCGGTCGGCCTGCTCGACGAAGGCCGAGAGCGCGGAAAGCAGAGCGGCCCGCTTGTCGTCTGGCAGGTCGCCGGCATCGGGCGGCATCTGACCCTTCGCCACGCGGTCGTGCATGAGGGCGAACTTCTCGCGGACGCTCGTATCGGAGAGATCGGTGCCGAGGGCGGGGATCGCGAGTTTGCCCTCGGCCGTGTCGGCGTCGTGGCAGTCGAGGCAGGAGGACTCGAGGTGCGAGAGCACGTGCGCGGCGGGCACTGGAGATTCACCGAGAAGGATGGGCTGCTCGGCGCGGCCGGGAAACGCCCGGGCCGAGCAAGCGGCCAGCGCCGCTGCCAACACCATCACACGTTGCCACGCCCCGCTGCGGTTCACCGCAGGACCTCCGTCACCATGTGGGCTGCGCGGATCACGGCCGGTGCGAGCCGCTCGCCGACGGACTCGGAGAGTCGCGGCGTGGGCGCCGTGATCCAGAGCGACGCGATCGGTATCTCATTCGCATCGAAGATCGGGGCACCGAGGCAGTGGTGGCCTTCCATCGTCTCGCCCAGGTCCATCGCGTAACCCCGCTGCCGCACGAGCCGCAGGTGGTCGACGAAGACGCGACGGGAGGTGATCGTCGAGCCCGTCAGGGCCCGAAACGGATAATCGGCCAGAAATTCATCGAGCTTCTTCTGAGGCAGCCACGCGAGCAACGCTTTGCCCGGAGCAGCGGCATGAAGTGGGCCCATCGTGCCCGCCTCGACATAGCACTTGTAGGGCTGCGACCCGATCACGCGGTCGAGCACGAGGCAATTCTGCTCGACGCGGACACCCACGTGCGCCGACTCACCGGTGGAATCCCGCAGCCACCGCATCGGCTCGTGGGCGAGTTGCACGAGGCTGCGCTCGTCGCGTTTCGGCTGCGACATAGCCAGCATCTTTCGGGTGAGCACGAGTCGGCGGCCCGGCTCCTGGATCTCGACGTAGCCGTGGGCCAGAAGCGCCCGTGCGAGCCGGAAGACGAGGTTCGTCGTGAAGCCGAGCCCCTTCTTGATCTCCTGCCGCGTGACGCCCTCCGGATGCGCGCTGATGAATTCGAGCAGGGCCAACGCCCGGTCGAGGGCGGGTGTCTGGTGGCCTGAGTCGCGGACAGCGACCGGCTTGACCGAAGACTGGCTGGCGGACCGGTGAGTGCGATGGGCATGTTTCATGAATAGCACGTCTCGATGCAAAAAGGAGAAAAGCTGCTGCGGACAGTTACGCGATGACAGGCTTGATGACCCTGCCGTGGACGTCGGTGAGCCGGAAGTCGCGGCCGGAATGACGGTAGGTGAGCTGCTTGTGGTCGATGCCGATCAAGTGGAGCACCGTGGCATGAATGTCGTGGATGTCGACCGCGCCATCGACCGGGAAATAGCCGTAGTCGTCGAGGCTGCCGTGGCTCGTGCCCCCTCTGACGCCGCCCCCGGCCAGCCAGACCGTGAAACCCCATGGATGGTGATCGCGGCCCGGTTCGCTGCCGAAGAGTTCGGTATTGGGTGTGCGGCCAAACTCGGTGGCGAAGACGACGAGCGTCGAGTCGAGCAGTCCACGGGCCTTCAGGTCGGCCAGAAATGCGCCGATCGGCTGGTCCACGGTGAGAGCGTGCCGCGCGTGGTCCTTGTGGAGTTTGTCGTGCTGGTCCCAACCATCCTTCACGATCTCGATGAACCGCACGCCCCGCTCGAGCAGACGTCGCGCCGTGAGGCAGTAGCGGCCAAACGAGTCCGTCTGCGTGTCGCCACCCCCGATGCCGTAGGCCGCGAGCGTGGCAGCCGATTCCTTCGCGAGATCAGCAGCCACGGGCACCGAATCCTGCATCGCGCGGGCCTGCTCGTGGTTGGCTATCGCCGTTTCGATGATGCGGTCATCGCGGGTGGCCTCGAGGAACAGCCGGTCGAGTCCGCGCACGGCCCGCAGTTTGTTTTCCTGCAATTGGCGGGCGGACTCTCGAAACGCGAGGTCGGGCAGAGGCTCCGTGCTGCTGCGAAAAAACTGCGACGCCTGGAAGGAGGGGGGCAAAAACCCGTTGGTGCGGCACTGCCGCTTCCGCGATCCCATCACGACGAAGCCCGGGAGGTCGGCCGTGTCGCTGCCGAGGCCGTAGTTGGTCCACGCCCCGACGCTCGGAAACCCCTGCAAGAGCGAGCCCGAGTGGAGAAATCCGATGGCACTCTCGTGATCGGGCGAGGGGCCGGTCACCGCGTGGAGGAAGGCGATGTCGTCGGCACGGCTGCCGACATGCGGAAACAGATCGCTCACCATCTTACCGCAGCCGCCGTAGGGCCGGAACTTCCACGGGCTCTGCATGATGTTGGGCGTGGTGCGGCCGGTGATGTCTTCCTTCTTGCCGGCCAGCTTCAGCGGCTGGCCGTTCTCCGCGACAAGCCGCGGCTTGTGATCGAAGCTGTCGATGTGGGAGAGTCCGCCGTCCATGAAGAACCAGACCACTCGCTCCGCCTTCGCGACGGATCGCGGCCCAACGAGGCTCACGTCGGCGGCAAAGCCGCGATCGGCGAGCAGGCCATTGAAGGCCAGCCAGCCGAATCCGAGCGAAGCCTGCTGAAGAAAGTGACGGCGATAGAGCACGCGGCGGCGGGCATCCACATCTCCGGGCATGTCAGCGGACATACAAGAACTCCTTCGCATTGAAGAGCACGTGGCAGATGTCGGCCCAGAGCCGTGGATCGGTCGCCAGCTTCGCGTCTTCCAGCTTGTAGGCATCGGCCTGCGACTCGAGGAAGGCCATCAGCGCGTCCAGCTCCGCTGCCGCAGGCTCACGGCCGAAGGCCTCGTAGACGAGCCGGGAGAGGCGGCGGTCGAGCGACATGCCCTGGGACGACGCGATCGACCGCCGAGACCACGCCTTGGCCTGGTCGTGCACGAACGGATTGTTGAGCATGAGCAGCGACTGCCCAGGCACGTTCGTCGATTCCCGGCCGCCCACGGTGCGGGCGGAATCGGGCGCGTCGAACATCACCATCATGTGGTCCTGGGCCTCACGCTTCCGGTATTGATAGACGCCACGCCGGAGATTTGCCGGCCCACCGCCGCCGCCGAGGTCGGCGGGCCCCGTGTAGCCCTCGAGCGACCTGTCGAGCTGGCCGGAGACGAAGAGCAGGCAGTCGCGAACGGTCTCGGCCCGCAGCCGTTGCAGCGGCATATGGGTGAGCAGGCGATTGGCAGGATCGGCCTCGATGGCTCCGGGCGGCGGCACGCTCGCGCTCCGATAGGCCTGCGTGCCGACGATCTCACGGATCAGCTGCTTGATCGACCATCCCTCCGCCACGAATCTGGCGGCCAGATGGTCGAGCAGTTCCGGATGGCTCGGCTGCTCGCCGGTAGCGCCGAAGTTGTCGACGGTGGCAACGATGCCGCGGCCGAAGAGCCAGCTCCAGACCCGGTTGACCAGTACGCGAGCGGTCAGCGGGTTGTCAGCCGTCGCAATCTGCTGGGCGAAGAGCAACCGGGCTGGCAGGTCGTCCGCACGGCTGCCACGTCGATCGAGCACCTCCAGATACCGTCGCGGTGCCACGTCGCCAGATTGCGACGGCTGCCCCCGCCTCTGCACGGCGGCGTCGAAGCCCCGCCCCTCGCAGGCCATCGCGGCCGCCCTCCGGAACTTCGGAATGCCCTGCTCGACCTGCCTGTATTCGTTGACCAACAGCGGAATCCAGTCACCCATCTCGTGGATGTCGTTGCGAATGACGCTGTTGTCGAGCATCCAGTTGAGCAGCTCCGCCTGCACCGCGGTGGCCTCGCCCCGCCGCCAAGACTCGATCGCGGCCCTGGCGGCGGAGGCCCACCGCGTGGCGATCGCCTGCGGGGAGACAACCGTGTCGGCTTTGTCGCCGAGGAAGAGGAGCGGCATCAGCAGCTCGTCCTCCGGCGGCTTTGGTCCGTCGTGGGCAACGATGCGATCGACTGCGAACCAGGAACGGCCGGTGTGGTCCGACTTCACGATCTTGAAAAACGTGCCGCCGGTCTCCGACCGGCGAAAGTGGGCCACATCATCCTTGGTGAGGATTTCCAGATAGGACCGGCCTCCCTGCCAGGTGGGCTGATGGCCAACCGGCACGGTGACCCATGCGGGAAACCGCGACTCG
>JBIIMX010000080.1:0-11006 GCA_044337765.1 Pirellulales bacterium
GGCAAGTTTCTCAAATGCGGCCAACTGGGCCTCGGCCTGATGGGCGAAACGGTCGCCGACACCGAAGGAAAAACGTGGGAGTGACATGCGAACTCTGGCTTTGGGAATCGGCTCAATGCTTCTTTTCCACTGTCGCTTTTTCCTCGGCGGACGACAATGATGATTCTTGGCCGCGGGATGGCTATTCTTGACCTCATGGCAGGCCTCTCGCGACATCCCCCCGGGCGACACACCTCGCGTTGCAGCAGCCGGTCACGCCGGCGGCTGCCGGCGTTTGTGTCGCGTCAGGTGGTGTCGGCCCGCCGCTGGTTTTTGCACCTGCGACCGACTCGCCGGACCACCAGCCCTCCCGACCTCGCGGTCGTCTGCGGCGGCTGCGAGCGGGTGCGTGGCGATTACTGCGTTGACCGGCACGACTTCCCTTACCTGTGCATCGAGTTCGTAGCCGCTGGCCGAGGTACGCTCTCGCTCCGGGGCCGCGAACATGAGCTCGTGCCGGGCAGCGTGTTTGCCTATGGGCCAGGCATCCCGCACGCCATCCGCACCGACCCGCGGCAGCGGCTTCGAAAGTATTACGTCGACTTCGTCGGCACCGCCGCGGCCAGCCGCATGCAGGCGGCGAGGATCGCCCCAGGCAGCGTGCTTCGTCTGCCGCAGCCGCACGAGGTCGGCGAGATCTTCGACCTTCTCCAGCAGTGCGGTCTGACACATTCCTCCCACACGCATGCCCTCTGCGGACAACTGCTTGGAGTTTTGCTCACGAAGATCGCCGAACGTGGGCTGCGGGCAGATGACGTCGACGCCAAGGCGATGGAGACCTATGAACGGTTTCGCCGGTTTCTCTCCGCGGAGAGTCTTCGGCTGACCAGTGTCGCGGAGGCCGCGGAAGAGTGTCGCATCTCGACCGCCTACGCATGCAGACTCTTCCGCCGATACGACGCGACGAGTCCCTACCAATACCTGCTGCGTGAACGGATGAATCTTGCCGCAGACCTGCTGGCCCGCCGACAACCAGGAGGCGATCGGCTCCTGGTGAAGCAGGTGGCGGCGCACATCGGCTTTGCGGACCAGTACCAGTTTTCGCGGGCCTTCAAACGCGTTTTCGGTATCAGCCCAGCTCACTTTCAGCGAGAAACGGCCGGTTGACGGACAGAACCTCTCTGGGCTGACGCTCGCCAACGTCCTCGTGGGGACACGTTTTTAACGTTTCCAGGCAGCACCACGGATTCCGCAAGTTGGAAACTCGCGACCACGGGAGAGGAATGGATTCAGGAACCTAAAACCCGCGGCCACGGGTAAGGAACGGACTCCGCACGTTGCAAACTCGTGGCGACCGGGCCTTGGGGATTGTCGCCGACGTGTCACACGTCCAGGTGCTTCACGTCGAGCGCATGACGCTCGATGAATTCGCGGCGTGGCTCCACCTTTTCCCCCATCAGCACTCGGAACAGATCGTCGGCCGCGGCGGCATCGGTCATCGTCACCCGCAGCAGCGTGCGATTGGCCGGGTCGAGAGTCGTGTCCCGCAGTTCCTCGGCATTCATCTCACCGAGGCCCTTGAATCGCGTGATCGACAGACCCTTCTCGCCCGCTCGACGGACGGCGGCGAGCAGGCTCCGCAGGTCCTCGAGGCCGATTTCGTTGTCCCCGCGGCGGAGTGTGTACCGCGGATCCTCCGAGCCGGTGCGGTCCTGGGGCAGGAGCGCCTCGGTGCCAAACCCCATCGATTCGAGTTCCTTGAGCCCCGCATTGATGCTCCGCACCTCGTGCAGGTCGACAACCACGAGTTGGTCGTCCCCGGTATCGGCCGCCGTGCCAGGCGTGGCATCGGTCAGTTCCTCTTCGGGCCGTCCCACGGCCAATTCGCCGCCAGCCGCCTTTTCCTTCGTCTTCACGAAGGCTTCCAGTTGGTCGCGGCTGGTATACCAGTGCTCTTCGAGACCGTAATAAACGTGGTACATCGGCAGTTTGCCGCTGGCCGCATCCCGACGGGCGATGTGATCCCGCAGGCTGATGCCCCGCTTTTCAAGCGCCACAAGTGCATCCTCGAGCCCCGACAACGTCCGGCAGAGCTTCTGCATTTCTTCGCCCGCGATCTCGCGTCCATCCCCTGGCAGGAAGACCCCCTCGCCCAGACCCTGATCGAGCAGTTGCGTCTTCATCTCATCTTCGGTCTGCACGTAATACGTCTGTTTCTTCGTCCGCACACGAAACAGCGGCGGCTGGGCGACGTAGACGTGGCCGGCTGCGACGAGTTGGTACATCTGCCGGTAAAAGAATGTCAGGAGAAGCGTGCGGATGTGGGAGCCGTCGACGTCGGCGTCGGTCATGATGACGACCTTGTCGTACCGTCGCTTGCCAAGGTCAGCATCCACGCCGATGCCGGCACCGATCGCCGAAATCACGCTCCGCACCTCCTCGTTGGCGAGCACCTTGTCGTCGCGGCTTTTGTAGGCGTTGATGATCTTGCCGCGGAGGGGCAGGATCGCCTGGTATTCCCGCCGCCGGCCACCCTCTGCCGAACCGCCGGCTGAATCACCCTCCACAAGGTAGATCTCGCACTTTGCCACGTCACGGCTGGTGCAGTCTCGGAGTTTTCCAGGCAGACCTCCGCCCGAGAGCGCCCCCTTCCGTTCCCGCAAGAGGGCCTTCGCCTTCAAGGCGGCCGTCCGCGCCTCGGCGGCAAGCACGCCCTTCTGCACGATCGCCTTCGCGCTCTTCGGATTCTCCTCGAGATACTTTGACAGGAAATCCCCGACGGCCGAATTGATGATTCCCTCCACCTCGCCATTGCCAAGCTTCGTCTTGGTCTGTCCTTCAAACTGCGGATGCGGCACCCGCACGCTGATCACCGTCGTGAGACCCTCGCGAACATCGTCGCCGGTGGGTACCAGATCTTTATAGATGCCGGTCTTTTTCCCGTAGGCGTTGAGCGTGCGGGTGAGCGCCGACCGGAAGCCCGAAACGTGCGTGCCTCCTTCGGTGGTCGTGATGTTGTTGACGTAGCTGTGGACGTTCTCCGTGTATTCACTCGTGTACTGCAGCGCGATATCCCACGACACGCCCTCGGCCTCGCCCCGAATCGAGATCACGTCGGAGTGGATCGCATCACTCGAACGGTTGAGCCACTCGATGAATTCCACGACACCCCGCTCGTAGAAATACTCCTCTTTCTGTCCGCTGACGGCGTCTGTGAAGGTGATCCGCACACCCGAATTCAGAAACGCCAGTTCCTGCAGGCGGCGGGCCAGCACATCCCAGGAAAACTTCGTCTGCGGGAAGATCTGCGGATCGGGTTTGAAGGTCGTCTTCGTGCCGGTGCGGGCAGTCGTGCCCATCTTCCGCACGGGCCCCGTCGGCTCGCCGCGTTGGTACTCCTGCTGCCAGACATACCCTTCGCGGGAGACCTCCACCTCGCACCATTCGGACAGAAAGTTGACGACGGTGACGCCGACGCCGTGGAGGCCGCCGGATGTCTGATAGGCCCCCTTTTCAAACTTGCCACCGAACTTGAGCACCGTCATCACGCCTTCGAGCGTCGACACGTCGCGGTCCATTTCCTCGGAAAGCTGCGGGTGGCGATCGGTCGGTATGCCGCGACCGTCGTCCTCGACGGTCACGCTGCCATCGACGTTGACCGTGACGTTCACGTGCTTGGCATGGCCAGCCATGCATTCGTCGATGGAATTGTCCACAACTTCATAGACGAGATGATGCAGCCCGCGTGCGGTGTTGTCGCCGATATACATGCCGAAGCGTTCGCGGACGTGCTCCCGGTCGGAGAGGTGTTTCAAATCTGCGGATGTGTACTCTGCCTGCTGTGATTCGTCGGCCATCGCGTAAATCTCTCCCGGAAAAATAAGAACAGCGACTGAACACCTGCGGAACCAAACACCCTTCAACCATCATCTCTTCGCATTATCTCTTCGCACGCCCCGCTAGCGAGCGGTATCGCCCCGTCCCGCGTCGGCCATCACCCGGCAGCGGATGTCGGTGATGCCCTCCGCAGGTACCAACTCACGAAGCCGGGCCAGTACCTGCCGTTTGTGGAATCCCATTTCCTGCACGAGTGCCGAGTGGCTCACAAACACGTCGAGCACTCCCCTCCGCACGAGCCCCGCCTGCGAACTCCCCTGCATACTTGCTGGTGCCGCCTGCTGCCAGGCAGCCGCGAGACCGTCGGTAGCGTGCTCGCGGTCATAGCCCGTGCGGGCCAGGAGCCGCGACATGACGCTGCCGATGGTACGGGGCCCGACAGGTACGGAGGGTTTCTGATTGGGAAGCATCGTGCAGAGACAACTGGTGGAGGGTGACTTGAGTCCGACACACCGTGCGCCACGGTCAATCTGCCGCCAAGGGCATGATCACGTATCCATAGCCGTCGTCGGTGCGGCACACGCAGGCGCTCTGGGCATCGGTGAGTTCGAGTGTCACGGTGGCAGCGCCGTCGAGAACCCGGAGAAATTCGCTCATAAACCTGGGGTCGAGCTTGATCTTGACCGTCGGGCCGGCATGTTCGATGGGCAGTTCAATCCGGCTTTCACCGCTTTCCGCCGAACGGCCCGCAAGGACGAGTTGACCTGGCTCGAACGCAAAATCGACCCCCTTCGACTGCTCACTGGTCACGATCGCCGCCTGTCGTACGGCGGCGAGCAGCGGTCCCGCCACGATCTTCACCCGCATCGCATCCGGCCGATCGGGAAACACATCCCGCCACCGCGGAAATCGCCCGTCAACCAGCCGTGCCGAGATCGACGTCGTGCCGGTCTTGACGAGAATTTCATTCGCCCTGATCGCCACATGCACAGGCACGCTGGCATCGCCGAGGCACCGCTCGATGAGTTGCATCGCCCTGGCCGGCACGATCGGCTGCGCATCGGCAGGACTGCCGTCCTTGGCGGCGGCTGGCCCCTCCATCTTCGCGAGCCTGCGGCCATCGGTGCCCACGGCGATCACGCTTCCTGCAGAACCATGCGACGAAAACTCAAGCAGCACACCACCCAACGCATACCGACTCGATTCGTTGTCCGTGGAGAAGACCGTACGTCTGACCAACTCCCGCACGAGCGGAGGGGCCAGTTCAAAGCACGGCTCAGTCGGAAACACCGCCACCGAGGGAAACTCGAGCGGATCCTCGGCAGGCAGCCGGAATTCGCTGCGCGGCGCCTTGACCACGGCGGCCGTGCCATCGGAATGGATGTCGAATGTCGTGCCCGGCTGGCTTTCCCGCACGATCGCCATCAGGCGGCCGCTCGGCAGAAGCACCGCGCCGGCCGCAGCAGCCTCGACAGCCTCAAGTTCAATGCGGATGCCCACCTCCAGATCGGTCGCCGACAGCACGGCCGATGTGGCCTGCGCCTCGAGTTTGACATTCGAAAGCACGGGCTTTGTCGACCGTGCAGGCACCACAGCCGACGCACTCTGCAGGGCAGCGAGCAGGGGCTCGCGTGTAAGACGCACTTTCATCGAAAAACAGCGGTCCTTTCCTCGGACAAATGCCGGTGCCGACCGGCCCGGTGGACGGACTGCGGCCCGGTGGAAGGCACAGATTGCAAGGACCTGAGTGTACCCGACGCGGGGCTGTCTCGCATGCCCCAAGGCATGGGTTTTCATGGGGTGCCGACGGGCGGTCCACTACTCTTCTTCTTTCTTTCTTTTTTTCAGGAATAGATAGAAATCAAGAAGGAAAGAGAAGGAGTAGGACCGACGCTCTTTACGCGGGCACCGACCGGTCTTAACGATCTGGAACAATGCTCGAAAACCCGTTTTTCGCTGCATGAAACCGGGGCGAAGTCGGTGCTGTCGCCATGCGTAAAGCTGTGGAAAACATGGTGGTTCGCTGTTGGCTCAAAGTCATTGGAGACCCCGGTGGGATGATGGGTTGGTGGCATTGTCGTGCCGGTGGACCTTTCAAATGGCCGCCAGACTGATGATGGTGTTCTGCCGATGAACTGTGCATCGAAATGTCATCCGTTCGCGGGCAGTTGTTCCGAGCCTGAATCGACATCGTTCCAACACATACCGTTTTGCATTGCATGCAGACGGGCTTTTTCGGGTCACCCTTTTTTGGCAGGGCTGTCTGCGGTAGCTTTTTATTTGCCAAAGTTCTTTCATGATTCACGTGCGTCGGCATGGAGGCCGCGTTCCCTACCGGGACGTTGCCAGTGTCATCTGTCGCCGCCAATCCTGTTCCAACGACATGCGGCCGCCTGCCGGTTTCGCACCGGCTCGTGCACCATGCTCTCGCGCTTGTCAGTGCGGGGCTGGAGGGCGATCGTGAGCCTGGAACAACCGGCGGCTATAACCCAGTCGTCATCGTCGGCCCGGCTGGATCGGGTAAATCCAGGCTGATGTCCGAATGGTTCGTGCAGCACGGTGTCACCGTATGCCCGGGACGGTCGCACGCGGCTGCGATCCTCTGGGACGGCCGTTCCTTGGACCGTGAGATCGTCTCGGCCATATCGCGGAACACGATTGATCGACTCCACGAACGGTTCCTCTCGACCCGGCTGATCATCATTGACGGTGTTGAACAGCTCGCTGCGTGGGATGCCCAGCGGGCATTGGCCCATCTCTTCGACGTCGCGACCGCTGCTGGCACGATCTTTCTGGCTGCCATGCGCATCCACCCGATGGCCTGCTCGAGCCTGGAGCCGTCGCTTGCATCGCGTCTCTCTGGAGGTCTTGTGGCGGCGATGCCGCCGGCCGTCTCGACGCGGTATGACCTCGAGTGTACGTCGGGCGGCGGCCGACCGGGTCCTTCACTCCGCCGTGTGATCGGGGCCACGGCGAGGCGGCACGGACTGACGGCGGCCGATCTGGCCGGACCCTCCCGTTGTCGGCATGTTTCGCTCGCCCGGGGCATGGCGATGTATCTCGCACGGAGGCTCACGCCCGCAAGTCTTCAGACAATCGGTGACGCCTTTGGTGGACGCGACCATACGACGGTATTGCACGGCATCCGGGTTACCGAAACCAGACGCGCTCGCGATCCCGGCATCACCGCCGAGATCGACCAGCTGATCGAGACGCTCGTGCTTCGGTAAACCGTGGCCGTACACTGTGGGCATGGCAACGCCCTCTTCCATCGATCTCGATCATGCCGCCGCCACGCCCATGCATCCGTCGGTGGCGGATGCGATCGCGGAGGCCCAAGGCCAGGCCCATGCCAATCCCTCGAGCCAGCATGCCCTTGGCCGGTCGGCTCGACGGGTGCTCGAGGATGCCCGTGAACGGATCGTGGCAGCGCTTGGAGGCTCGGGAACCGCCTTGCACCGCCACCGTCTCGTGTTCACCTCCGGAGCCAGTGAGGCCAATCGTCTGGGGATCCTGGGTATGGCTGGCGGATCGACCACCGTGGGTGAGGTGACATTTTCGCGACGCGATCACCCCAGCAGCGTCAATGCCGCGATCGACGCCGGACGCCACGGGTGGCGGCTCCGCGAAGTGCCACTCGATGCTGCCGCGGGCACGGCAGGGCCCGGTTTGGCGTCGACGGCTGCAGAGCCTGTCGAAACGCGGATCGTCTCGCTCACGCTCGTCTGCGGTCAGACCGGTTCCATCGAAGACCTGTCGTGGCCCTCGCCCGACCGCGAGTCAGGCGTGCTCGTGCATCTCGACGCCACGCAGGCGGTGGGCCTGATGCCGGTGTCGTTTTCAGAACTTCAGGTCTCCACGCTGGCTCTTGCCCCGCACAAGTTTGGCGGTCCCCGAGGGATCGGCGGCCTGCTTGTCCGCGGTAGCGTGGCTCTTACCCCGCTTCAGGCCGGTCCCCAGGAGCATGGTCTGCGGGGTGGCACCGAGGCGGTGCCACTTGCGGCGGGATTCGCCCGGGCGGTTGAGTTGGCGATCGCCGACCGCGACCATGTGGCCCGCCACGTGGCCAGCCTTCGCGACCGGCTCGAATCGCAGATCCTGAAGGTAGCCCACGAGGCGGGCATCCCGGCAGTCGTCATTGCCGCCGCTGCCAGGCGATGTCCGCACATTGCCACGATCGCGTTTCCCGGCCTCGACCGTCAGGCGGTGGCGATGGCCGCGGATCTGGCCGGTGTATGCCTGGCGACAGGAACGGCCTGTGCGAGCGGGTCGAGCGAACCGTCTCCGGCGCTGGTCGCGATGGGGCTCGCGCCCGACATTGTCCGCGGTGCGGTGCGGCTGAGCGTGGGAAGGACGACGACCGTTGCCGAAATCGATCAGGCCGTGGAACGGCTCGCGCCGCTGTTGCGAGCCAAGCCTCTTCCAGGGTTCTGAAGATCGAAATTTCCGAAGATCAGGGGACCCGAGCATGAGGGGCCCGAAGGTCTCTCAGCGTCGCTTCGGCTGCAAAGCCAAGAGAGAGACGTTCGTCATGTTGCGCTGGACCTTCATCCGCAAGGGCGTCGAATCCAGGCTCTTGTAAGCCAGGGGCACGTCCACGGAGGATTGGCTGTCGGGTTGCAGGGTAACCCGATAGACGCCGGCTGGCAGTCCGCCGATTGAAAAGTCGCCCTTGTCAGACGTGGTGACCCGTGACGCAGTAAAATTTCCGTTGGAGGCGTGGAATTGGAGTTCGACCCCAGCTAACGGCCGCTGCTCGAGCAGCATGGTGCCGGCCACCGAATAGCGGGACGAACCGAAGGCAAGCACGGCCGCGGCCAAGAGCAGAACGCAGCCGCCGCACGACAGGCCGACATAAAGTTGCCGACGGGATGATTTGGACGGGGTTTGCGATGCTTGTTTCCCGTGCTGCGGCTTGGCCGTTTTGGCAGGCTGCCCATCGAGTTGAGTGTCGGACTTGGTCTCGAGTTTGGCATCAAGAGATTGGCTGATCTTTGCCAGGATGACCGCATCGACGTCCTGGCCGCGGTCACGGCGGCGGTTGAGGTCCTTGATGTTTGCCATCGCCCGCTGCGCCGCGAGCGCCGAGCCACTGGCAGTTTCCTGCGACTTTGGACGACTCTTTACGCCTTTCAGCGTGGGCTTCCATTCACGCTCTTTGCGGCGGAGTTTGGACGACTCTCTGGATGAACTCATCTGCCATCCCTTCTGTAGTCGGTGGGCGAAGGTCGAACTTCTGTGGAAACTCCTGACTTGGGCCCAGGGAAGAATACCCCTGGGACCGCCTGAAACGTTGTGAGTTTTTGATGAGAATCCCCATTGTGGGGGGTCTGCTGGCGTTCCGCCTTGGGTGACCTACTTTTACGGTATGGCCCCCGTTCCCCGGTCGTCCGTGGCGACTCGCGGGAGCGGCGACCAATGGGCACAGCACCCACAGGTGGAATTCATGTCCGACTCCGAATCCCAGGCTCCCCCTCGGCACGTTGCGATCATCGGCGCCGGCCCGGCAGGACTGACGGCGGCCTACCTGCTCACCCAAGCGGGCGTGGCGGTCACGGTGCTCGAACGCGATGTCCGGTATGTCGGCGGGATTTCCCGGACGGTTGAATACGAGGGATTCCGGTTCGACATCGGCGGGCATCGGTTTTTTTCGAAGTCGCAAGAAGTCGAGGATCTCTGGACGGAACTCCTGGGGGACGATCTTCTCCATCGCCCGCGTTCGTCGCGGATCTATTACGGCGGCAAGTTCTACGCCTACCCGCTCAAGGCGGGCGAGGCGCTGAAAAACCTGGGTATTTTCGAGTCGGTCCGGTGCGTGGCCTCGTATGCGAAGGCGAGGCTTTTCCCGGTGAAGAATCCGCGGACGTTCGAGGACTGGGTTTCCAACAAATTCGGCAAAAGGCTCTTCGGCATCTTCTTTAAAACCTACACCGAGAAGGTGTGGGGCATGAGTTGCAGCGAGATTTCCGCCGACTGGGCGGCCCAGCGGATCAAAGGGCTCTCGCTATCGACCGCGATTCTCGCGGCGCTGTTTCCCAAAAAGAAAAAACCTGCGGACCGCTCGCAGACCATCAAGACGCTCATCGACACCTTTCGCTATCCCCGGAAGGGTCCTGGCATGATGTGGGAGGCGGCCGCCGACCGCACGCGGGCACAGGGAGGTGACATCCGCATGGGGGCCCATGTGACGGCGCTTGAAAAGCTGCCGGACGGCACTCGTTGGCGGGTGGGTTTTCACGAGGCGGGACAGGCCGCCGGCGACGTCGAGTGGATCGAGGCCGATCACGTGATCTCGTCGGCCCCGATGCGCGAACTGGCGACAGCTATCCATCCAGCCTTGCCGCCGGCGGTCCGCGAGGCGGCGGCCAAGCTCCGCTACCGCGATTTTCTCACGGTGGCGCTGATCGTGCGGCCGACCAACCGCTTCGACGACAACTGGATCTACATCCACGAGCCGGGGGTGAAGGTGGGCCGCGTGCAGAACTTTGCCAGCTGGTCGCCGGAGATGGTGCCAGACACAAATCTCGCCTGCTACGGACTCGAATACTTCTGTTTCGAAGGGGATGGGCTCTGGACGAGCTCCGACCCCGATCTCGTCGCGCTCGCCTCGCGGGAGCTTGAGTCGCTGGGGCTTGTGAAGGCCGGCGACGTGATCGACGGCCATGTGGTCCGCCAGCCGAAGGCCTATCCGGTCTACGACGACGAGTATGCCCGGCACGTGGAGACGATACGCAGCGAACTCGAGGCACATTATCCGGGCCTGCACCTCGTGGGCCGCAATGGCATGCACAAATACAACAACCAGGACCATGCCATGATGACTGCGATGCTGACCGCGCGAAATATCCTCGCCGGCGAGCAGCTTTACGATGTCTGGAACGTGAATCAGGACGCCGAATATCATGAAGCGGGCGACCGCGGGGCTCAGGTCACCGATACGACCGGCCGGCTCGTGCCCCGGCGGGTGGCGATGCGGTCGGCGTGACCGTGCGATTCGAGTCGCCCGTTCCGCCGGCGGTTGGATGATCGCGTTCTTCACCGAGGCGGGACCAATCAGCCGAACCTTCAGCCGGCACGCGCATGCGAAAAGAACGTACTCTCGGCCGCGGTCGGTGCGCATGCGGTTCGCGTATCGCTCCCGGAAGAAGCCCGGATCGTTGTCCCAACATCACTCGACAATCGGGATGGGC
>JBIIMX010000081.1:0-10997 GCA_044337765.1 Pirellulales bacterium
TTTGGCCTCAAAGATGCCGCGCCGGCTGCCCTCGTCGGACTCGTGCCGGTCATCGGCGCCGCCTGTGTCTGGTACTGGCGGCGCGAGCCGCTGCGGGCCATCGCAGTCTTCACAGTCACTGGCCTCGTCTACACCGGCCTCGCCGTGGGTCCTGCCGCAGCCCACATCGCCGGCGCGAATGCGCTGCCGGGGCTCGTGCAGGAAGCCCATCGCCATGCCGGCGGACACGCCCGTCTGGGAACGTTCACGCAGATCACGCCGAACATCGTCTACTACGCCGACGGTCACGTCACCGCCTGGCAGGAGACCGAACGGGACGAGTGCATCCGCTTTCTCGCCTCGGGCAACGACGCCGTCGTGCTCGTCCGCGAAGATGATTTCGCCTCCCTGTCGGCCGCACTGCCGGACGGCGTGGGGGTGATCGGCCGTAGCCGCCCGCTCTTCCGTGACCACGACTTTCTGCTCGTCGGCACCCATACGAAGCCCACTGCCCGCGTTGCCGGCCCGACGGCCTCGCGCGAGGGCAGTCAGGAGACCACCACCCGATGAATGCCCACGGAGACACCCATCCCGCGATCCTGCCGTGCGCACGGCCAACGCGAAGCTCCTCCGACCGCGGGCCGGGCGGGCTCCTGTCGATCGTCGTGCCCTGCCACAACGAAGAGGCCGTCGTGGCGACCACCCACGACCGTCTCGTCGCCGCCGCGGCGGCAACGGGCATGGAACTCGAGATCGTCTACGTGGACGACGGCAGCCGTGATGCAACGCTCGAGCGGCTCGAGGCGATCGCCGCCCGGGACAGCCGTGCCGTGGTCGTGGAACTCTCCCGCAATTTCGGCCAGCAGGCGGCGATGTCGGCGGGCCTCGCCCAGTCACGGGGGGCTGCGGTGGTGATCATCGATGCCGACCTGCAGGATCCGCCCGAGGTGATCCCGGAGATGGTTCACGCCTGGCGCAGCGGTGTCGACGTGGCCTACGGCCGACGCCGTTCCCGCGAGGGCGAAACGCGATTCAAACTGGTGACTGCCAGCCTGTTCCACAGGCTCTTTGCCAGCCTCGTGCCGCACCCGATCCCGGTAGACACCGGCGACTTCAAACTCCTCGACCGGGCCGTGGTCGACGCCGTCTGCAGCCTGCCGGAGAAGCGACGCTACCTCCGCAGCCTCGTGCCGTGGGCCGGCTTCCGCCATGAGCCGGTCTGGTATGACCGTCACGCCCGGGCGGCCGGCGAGACAAAATACTCGGCCCGCAAACTGATCATGCTCGCCGCCGATGCGGTCGTCACCTCCTCCGACGCACCGGTGCGGCTGACGTGGCTGTGCAGTTTTGGACTCGCGTCGATCGGCCTCACGGCCACGGGAATCGCGATCTGGTCGAGTTTCGGCAACGGCACACAAGACTTCCCTGGTGCAGGGATCTCGCTCGCTTCGGTCGTCGCCGTGGCATCGCTCGTGGGTGCGGCGCAGACCGCCGCCGTCGCGATCGTCGGAGAGTATGTGGTACGGACCTACCGCGAATCTCAGGGAAGGCCCACCTCCGTCGTCCGCCGCACGATCAACGCCGCAGGCAGCGTCGCGCCAGGCGGCATGCAGTCCGATCGCTCGTCCCGCGCCGCCTGACGCTCCGCAGACTTGATCTAGCCCGCCGCCTTGGCAAGGGCAGCCTCGATGGCGGCCTTGAGCTTGGCGTCGTCGGGAGCCACGCCCGACTTGTAACGGCCCACGACCGTGCCGTCGCGGCCGATCAGGAACTTCTCGAAGTTCCAGCCCACCTCGCCCTTGGGGTCAGCCGACTCGGTCAGCACCTGATAGAGCGGCGCCTTGCCTGCGCCCTTGACGACGATCTTCGAAAACATGTCGAACGTTACGCCATACTTCGACGAGCAGAATGTGGCGATCTCGGCGTCGGTGCCAGGTTCCTGCCCGCCGAATTCATTGGCCGGAAAGCCGAGCACGACGAGTCCCTTGTCCTTATAAGCGTCGTAGAGTTTCTGCAGGCCGGCATACTGACCGGTATAGCCGCAACGGCTGGCGACATTCACGACCAGCACGACCTTTCCCTTGTAACCGGCCAGATCGACCTCGGTGCCGTCGATCTTCTTGACCTTGCCTGTCAGGGGCGACGCCTGATCAGCCCGGACAGTGGTCGAAAAAAGGGCCGCCATGGCGATGGTCACAATCAGCGTTACGAGTGTTTTCGTCAGCATCGAAGAGTCTCCAGGGGCGATCGGCACATATCGAACACCAGAGTGTTCATTAGAGCAGGTTCAGGCCGGGCCGGCAGCCAGCACGTCGGCGCCGGCCTGTGCGGCATAGGTCGCGAAGTTTTCGCGGAACAGTGCCGCCAGCCGCCTGGCTGCTGTGGTCCAGGCGGCCTCGTCGCTCCAGGCACGCCAGGGTTCGAGCACGCCCGGGCCGACCCCCGGCACCCGCGTCACCGCATCGAGGCCGAAAACCGGATCGCGGACGACCGGCGCTCCTGCCAGCTGGCCTGAGTGGATCGCGTCGATGATCCGCCGCGTCACCGCCAGATCGATCCGCCGGCCCTGACCATAGCCGCCGCCGGTCCAGCCGGTGTTCACGAGCCAGGCCTGCGAGGCATGACGCTCGAGTTTCTCCGCCAGCAACCTGGCATAGACCGCGGGATGCCGCACCAAAAACGCGGCGCTGAAGCAGGCGGAGAACGCCACCTGGGGTTCGACGACGCCCATCTCCGTGCCGGCCACACGGGCGGTGTAGCCGGAGAGGAAGTGATACATGGCCTGCTCCCGCGAGAGTCGGCTCACCGGCGGCAGCACACCCGAGGCATCGCAGGTGAGAAAGATGACGTTCCGTGGATGCCCGGCCACGCAGGGCACCTTGGCGTTGGCGATGAATTCGATCGGATAGGCTGCCCGCGTGTTTTCCGTGATGGCACTCGACGCAAAGTCGACTGCCCGCGTGGCCGGGTCATAGACCACGTTCTCGAGCACCGTGCCGAAGCGGATCGCATCGTAGATCTCCGGTTCCTTCGCCGCCGAGAGATGGATGCACTTCGCGTAGCAGCCCCCCTCGATATTGAAGATCCCTTCATCGCTCCAGCCATGTTCGTCGTCGCCGATCAGCCGGCGAGCCGGGTCGGCCGAGAGCGTCGTTTTGCCGGTGCCCGAAAGCCCGAAGAAGAGCGCTCCATTGTTCCCTCCGCCCTCACCCCGCAACTCCTGCGGAGCCTCGTTGGCAGAGCAGTGCATCGAGAGCACGCCCCGCCCGGGAAGCATCCAGTGCATGATCGTGAACACGCCCTTCTTCATTTCGCCCGCGTATTCCGTCCCGAGGATCACCTGCTCGCGGCGTTCGAGCGACAGATCGATGCTTGTGCCGCTGGTCATCTGCGCCGTCAGCGGGTTCGCCGGAAATTGCCCGGCGTTGTAGATCACGTAATCGGGAGTCCCGAACTGTTCGAGGTCTTCGGGCGTGGGCCGGATCAGCATGTTGTGCATGTAGAGGGCGTGGTAGGCCCGGCTGCAGAGCACGCGAACCTTCAGCCGGCACGCCGGATCCCAGCCGGCGTACCCGTCGCAGACGTAGATCTGGTCCCGTGAATTGAGATAGTCGATGGCCCGTTGG
Organism: Pirellulales bacterium; assembly: GCA_044337765.1. Taxonomy (GTDB): domain Bacteria; phylum Planctomycetota; class Planctomycetia; order Pirellulales; family UBA1268; genus CAMCQY01. The sequence continues at coordinate 3,606 of JBIIMX010000081.1, forward strand.
CGGTTCAGCAGAAACGTGTGGTCGTCGATGGGATGGTTGACCGGCCCCCACCAGACATCGGCCGCCGACTCCGGTGCCTGCACGACATGCTTGTCCTTGGGACTCCGGCCCGTCTTGTCGCCTGAGCGGATCGCGATCGCGCCGCTGGCCATGATCGCAGCGTGCTCGCGGGTGACCGCATCCTCGTAGAGGCGGGCCGGCGACGCGTTGCGGACCACGACAGGCACGCGGATCTCATGCGCCGACAGATCGACGGAAAGAGGCATCGGTAGCTCCGGGAGGAGGCGTGAGGGATGGCGACGGCTCGGAAGAGGTGGGCGGCGAGGGGCTCGGTGCGGGGCTGCGAAATAGCGACAGCGGCCACCATGTCGGGCCGATCGCAAGGCACAGTGCCGCGAGAAGCATGCCGCAGCCGAAGCAACCGAACAGCCCGCCCCAAGGGCTGCGTCGAACCCGCAGCCCGCGGACCGCCCGGCGGAGTCGCCGGGTGAACTCGACCCATCCCTCGGGCGATGAGCGCTCACCAACGTTCACGACGCTCACCGTTCGGAGGGGCCCATTGCCTTCGATGTGCAGCTGAAAACCGCGGCCCGGCAGGGCCGCGCTCTCCCCCGCCCAGCGGGCTGCGGGATCGAGCGCCGACACGACTTCGGCCACCAGCGGCCGGAACTGCTCCACGGTGATGTTGTAGACAACCATCCGAGGACGCGAGACGAGCACGCAGACGGCCACACACAGCGCGAAGAGAAACGCCAGCACGGGCCAGCTCCAGGGCGAGCCTCCGGTCACCGGCACCAGGAGCGCCAGCGGCCCCACCACGGCCAGTCCGGAGACCGCCGCCGCCAGCATGACTCCGTCGAACACACCCGATACCGCCAGCGGCCTTCGCCGCAGGTGCGCCCATGCCAGCCCGAGGAGATAGCAGCCCAGCGGCATGAGCGCGATCCAAGGAGCGGGCGAATGAAGCGACGTGTTCATCTCTCTGTACCTCGCCCTGTAGCCGGCACCGTCTCTCGCACTGCACCGCTCACGACACGCCTCATTGCGACCCAGTGAGTGCGGATACTACCTGTTCCAGATTCCGTTTCCAGATTCCGTGTCGGCAGCCACTCTCATGCCGCCGGCATCACCGCGACAGCGCCATCCACGCCAGCAGCAGCAGCCACAGCACCTCGATCGCGGCCGCTGCCAGGAAGGGCCGTGGCCATTCAGACCGCGTCGGGGACGACGAACGCGAGGTCTCGGGAAAACGCGTCGCCGAAGTCGTACACGCCATGGAAGTCCTCCCTCTTGTCGCGCCGCGTCTTTCGCATCTGTCCGATCTCGATCATGCCGAACACGATCTCGCCGAAGTCGCTCGTGTGGTGCACGCCCCAGCTGCCCAGCACGGTGGTGGCCATGAAGCCATACTGTTGGAGGGCATACTGTCGGGCCGCCTCGCAGAGTTCTTGGCCGCTGACGTGCCGCTCCGCCTTCCGCCGTCGGGGACGTCCCCGGCCCTTGGCCCGACCACCCGCGTCGGACGGGCCTGCCGATGGCTCGAGTTCCTCGGCCGGGGGCTCGGCTCCCATGCCGAGATTTTCCTGACCAAATGCCAGGGATTCGAGCACGAACAGGTAGGCATCCAACTTGTAGCGATGGTCCCGTTGGAGCAACTGCGCCAGGGGATGGGCGGGGTCGACGTGGGGCATCAGATCCTCGAAACAACGCGGCTGGCAAAACCGGGTTCGAGTATAGCAGCGTGCCGACAGGCCGCCGACCGCCGCTGTTTCAGCCGCCGGGACGGACCTGGGGCGCGAATCCACCCGCCGCGGGTGGCTGTTGCGGGCCAGCCGAAACATCGTCGAGGATGAACTTGTATCCGAGCGGTGTCATGGGCTTGGAGAAGTCGCGAAACATGTCGAGCCCCTTGTCGATCAGGCTGGTTCGCGGATCGAACTGGTAGACGTCACGATCCTGTCCGCCCGGCTTGAAAATCTGAATGGCAAACGGCATCAGGTCCCGCGCCTGCAGGATCAGTTCCACCTTGGCGAAGTTGGCCGCATCGGCCTGGTACCGGGGCAGTGATTCCAGCCAGATCTGGTCGGTGACGCCGGGAGGCGTGATGAGCCGCATGAAGTAGCGTTTCCTGAGCGTGTCGGCCTTGGCACCGAAGACAAATGGCAGCGGCCCGTCGCTGATCGCCTTGCCCTGCATTTCCGGCGGCAGCCGCGTCTCGCGCAGTTGCCGTTCGCTATGGCGGAATTCGTAGATGCTCGTGCCATTGCAGACCCAGTGTTCGCCGGTTTCGCCGGTCTTCTTCTCGTACCGCCGGCTCTCGGGATTCCACTGGGTCGATTCCTTCACCCGAAACAGTCCCTTGTCGGGGGCGGCATACTTGATCTCGCCGCTGCTCTCGGAAAACGCCAACCGCTCACCGCCACCGTCGGCGGGGCTCCAGGCGTTGTATTCCCACTTATGAAAGGTGCACGACCAGGTCGTGACGGCGGCGTTGCGGGCCTCCCAGGCGGCCAGCAGCCGATCGAGCGCCGCCTGCTGTTCGGGCGAGAGCGGTGCTGGCTGCTGTGGGGTTCCCTGCGGTGCGGCTTGTCTGGCCGGCGGCTGCTGTCCGGTCTGCTGCGGCATGGGCTGGCCGGGAACGGCCGCCACCCTCTGCGGTGGCGCCGCCGGCGTGGCCGCGGGACGCTGCCCCATGGGCGGCTGAGCCACCGCGGGCACCGATAGGGCGCAGGCCATCGCCCCAGCTGAGAGCATGAGCACGGCGACACGGCGCATTTGCTTGGTCGTCAGGACCATGAATCTCACCTCGCGGACTCCGGGCGGCGGTTCGGGAAGGCTGGGGAACATAGCACCGGCCCGTGTCCCAGGCGAGAGCGTTTCCGCACTGTGGAAAAGGCCTTTTTCGACAGCCCCCGGCTGCCTGCGTAGACTTCGCCCGGAACAACCCGAACGTCGCAGGAGCTCCGCCGATGCGTGTTGCCGCCTTTTCCGTCAAGCCTTACGACCGCGTCTCGCTGGCAACTGCCGCGGCGGGACTGCCGATTGAATGGGCGTGGTTCGAGCCACGTCTCGACCGCGACACGGCCCGACTCGCCGAAGGGGCCACCGCGGTGAACTGTTTCGTGAACGACCAGCTCGACGCCGCCACGCTCGACATCCTCTCGTCGCAGGGCGTGAAGCTCATCACGCTCCGCTGCGCCGGCTTCAATCAGGTCGACCTGGCCGCCGCCGCGAGGCTCTCGCTACCAGTGGTCCGGGTGCCAGAGTATTCGCCGCATGCGGTCGCGGAGCACACGATCGGCCTCATCCTCATGCTCGATCGCCGGCTGCACAAAGCCTACAACCGTGTGCGCGAGGGCAACTTTTCGTTGGAGGGGCTGCTCGGCTTCGACCTCTTCGGTCGGACGGTCGGCGTGGTCGGCACGGGGCGTATTGGCCGACGCGTGGCGGAGATTCTGCTGGGCTTCGGCTGCAGGGTGCTGGCGTATGACCCCGCGCCGGAGCCCGAACTGGCGGCACGCGGCGTGGCCTTCATGCCGCTCGACGGACTGCTGGCGGAGGCCGACATCGTGACGCTCCATTGTCCGCTCAAGCCCAACACCCGGCACCTCATCGATGCTGCGGCCATCGCGCGAATGAAACGCGGCGCGATGTTGATCAACACCAGCCGCGGCGGACTCGTCGACACGCCCGCCGTGATCGCGGCACTCAAGACAGGCCAGCTCGGTCACCTCGGTCTCGACGTCTACGAGGAGGAGGCCGACCTGTTCTTCGACGACCACAGCAATGCGATCATCCGCGACGACATCTTCACGCGGCTGCTCACCTTTCCAAACGTGGTGATCACCGCACACCAGGCGTTCTTCACGCAGAACGCCCTCGATGCCATCGCGTCCCAGACGGTTCGCAACCTCGTGCACTTCCAACGCGGCGAACCGCTCGAGGCGGTGGTGCGGGCGTGATGTCGGAGGGCACGGCGGCACGCTGCAACCGGCCCCACGCTGCAGTTGAGGAGGTCATCGCCCCGCCGCGGCCCGCAGTTCGGCCAGTTCCCTGGCGAAGCCTCCCGAGAGGATGGGGAAGCGGCACCAGGTCTTGGGATCGAGGTTCTCGTCGTCGAGATGAAACGACGGCGCGTAGCGCTCCCGCTTCCACTGGTTGCGGCTCCAGAGCACGAAGAATCGCTCCGTCCAGATCGCCATCTGCGCCGCCGCATGCCCGGGAAAATCGATCTGCAGCCGCTGCCATGTCTCCAGCGGCGTCTGTTTGTCGCGGATGGCACACCGCTCCACGGCGTCGAGCACGTCGTACGGCATGAGATCGGCCTCGTCGGTCTGGCGGTCCGCCGGCGGCCGCAATTCCGCCGTCGGAGCCTGAACGTTCACCGCGTGCAGCGAGGGGAACGGCCCGATGCCTTCCGGCCCGGCGTGTTCGAGCCACTCGAGCCAACGCCGCAGGTAGGCCTTGTCGATGCCGGCAATCGGGGCGATGCCGCCGGCGGTGTCGCCGTCCATCGTCGCGTAGCCCACGGCCGCCTCGGACCGGTTGCTCGTGGAGACGAGCAGGGCGCCCCGGATGTTCGCCAGCATCCACACGCCCGGAGCCCGGGCCCTCGCCTGGATGTTCTGCAGGGCGATGTCGTCGGTACGCCAGTCGAGCGGACGGCCCACGGCCGCCGCGGCCAGCGTCCGGTAGCCATGCACGATGCTCTCCACGTCAAATTCATGAAACTCGGCACCGAGACTTTCAGCGAGCCCCTTCGCGGCCCCGCGTGTTACACCGCCGGAATGTGCCGTCGACTGGTAGACGCAGACGAGCACCGCATGGATCAGCCGGCGTCGCAATGCCTCGTCGTCGGCGGCTCCGCCATCGCCCGGCCCGTCGCCAAGCGACAGGTCCAGGTTCAGCCCGAGCCGGGAGGCCACCGCCGACACCGGCATTTCGTGGGTGGCGAACCGCACGGCCAAGGCCACGAGGCAGGCCACGGCGGAAGAATCGGCGCCGCCACTGGCCGAGACGACGAAGCCGCGTGAGCGGCTCTTGCGTTGGTAGTCGAAGAGCCCAAGCGCCACGGCCCTCGCGAATTCCTCCTCCTTGACGTTCCCTTCGGTCTCCCAGGCATCGCGGGCATCGCCGGCGGCGGTATCACGCTGGGGCGTCAGGACCGGCGGCACGAAGGGGATGGCGACACAATCGCCGTCTTCTTCACCGCGACCATCGGCAGGCACCGGCTCGAGCGACAGCCGCGTCTGTGCCAGCCGTATGGCGTCGACATCCACGACTGCGGCCGTGCAGACCTGATCGGCAAAGGAGAACCGGCGGCCCGCGGCAGCGATCCGACCGCCCGACGCAATGATCACACCGCCGTCGTAGATCGCCCGGCCCGCCTCGTTGCCCAGCAGATTGGCGTAGACGTAGGTCGCCCCGAAGGCACGCGATCCCTCTTGGACGAACCGGCGGCGGATCTCGTCCTTGCCGAATGCAAAGTGGCTGGCCGAAGGATTGAGGATCAGATCCACACCGCGGGCGGCCAGGCTCACCCCGGGACGGTCGGCTGCCCACGCGTCTTCGCAGATCTCGAACCCGACCCGGATGCCGCCGCAGTCGAAGCGGAGGTCGCCGATCGGCACGCGTCGCCCATCGGTGGCCACATGCGCCCGCCGCCCCTTGGGCCACGGCCGAAACCATCTCGGCTCGTAGTGAATGCCCTCGCCGGCGAGATGCTGCTTGCAGACGATTCCTGCCAAGCTGCCATTGGCCAGCACCGCCGCCGCGTCGTAGACGCCGCTCTCAAACCGCACCGGCAGGCCGACCGCCACGACGATTCCGGCTGTCTGCGGCTCGATCTCCTCGAGCACCCGCCATGCCATCCGCTGCGTGCCCGGCGAGTGGAACGCATCCTCGCAGCCGTAGCCGCTGATGCAGAGTTCCGGCAGACAGAGAATCGCGATCTGCCGCTCCCGCGCCGCGGCAATCGCCGCGACGATGCGGTCACGATTCCCGTCCCAATCGAGCGGCGTCTGGTTGAGGGCGGTGCCGCCCACGCGGATGAGGTGCATTGGGATGTATGCAAAAGCGGAAAACGGGAGCGAAGCCGGTCGGGGTCACGCGCAGACGCCGGTGAATTTTGACTGAAAGAGTTGGCGTACCATGCGAAAGGAGAATGCTACGTCACGACTTTAGGCGGGTCAGAGACTTCAAATCCGCCGGCGGCGAGCATGAGCCCCGCCCGCGAAGCGGCCACGATCGAAACGCTCGAAGCAGGGGCAGTCGAGGAAAAGCAACCCCCCACCGCAGCCGACGTTCAGCCTGGCTCCTCGAGATAGGTGTAGCCGCCGAGCCCCTCTTCGTAGAACTTCAGGAATCGGCCCGCTTGGCCGTCGCAGATCCGTCCTTCGCGGACCGCCTGCTCGATCGATGCCCGCAGCCGCTGCACCAGTTGGTTGGGATCGAACTCGACATAGTCGAGCACCTCCCGAACCGTGTCCCCCTTGATCACGGCATCGACGACGACCTCGCCCCGATCGTCGGTGCTGACGTGCACGGCGTTCGTGTCGCCGAACAGGTTGTGGAGATCTCCGAGGATCTCCTGATAGGCACCGATCAGGAACGATCCCAGGTAGTAGGGCTCGTTTTGCCAGGCGTGGAGCGGGAGCGTCCGCTTCACGTCCCGACGGTCGATGAACTGATCGATCTTGCCGTCGGAATCGCAGGTCACGTCACCGAGCACCGCGTTGTGCGTGGGACGTTCATCGAGCCGATGGATCGGCATCACCGGAAACAACTGCTTGATGGCCCAGCTGTCGGGCATCGACTGGAAGAGCGAAAAGTTGCAGAAGTAGGTGTCGGAGAGATTGGCTTCCAGCCCCTCGAGTTCCTCCGGCATGAACTCCAACTGCTTCGCCATCTTGGCGATCTTTCTGCATATCGCCCAATAGATGTTCTCGACGGCCGAACGCTGGTCGAGCGGAAGGTAGCCGCTGGCAAACAGGTTCATCGCCGTATCGAGCGACTGCTGGGCGTCGTGGTAGCTCTCGAGCAGATTGCGGACGTTCATGTTTTGAAACGTTTCCATCAGATCGTGCAGCGGTTGCTCGGCATCGGCCGCCGGCTCGACCAATTCGCCATCGCCCCCCTGCTCCGACACGCCCAGCACACCGAAGATCAGCATGCTGTGGTAGGCGACGATGGCCCGACCGCTTTCCGAAATGATCGTCGGATGAGGCACCCCGGCCTCATCGCACGCGTTTTGCACGTGGTAAACCACGTCGTTGGCGTATTCCTGCAGGCTGTAGTTCACGCTCGACTCGAAGTTCGTCTGCGAGCCGTCATAGTCCACGCCGAGTCCACCACCGACGTCGAGATACTTGAGCCCGGCCCCACGCTTCACCA
>JBIIMX010000516.1:0-2797 GCA_044337765.1 Pirellulales bacterium
CGGCGTGTGCGTGATTCCCACGATCCGCCCCAGCCCGTCGAACGTGCTGGCCGTCGTGGCCACTGGGTTCACCCCGGCACCCGCATGCCGCGTCACCAACGCCACAGTGCCATCCGGTCGATAGGTATAGTCGGCCCGCTTGGCGACGATGCCCGTGACGACATCCCCAACCTCGTACCGCGTCACGCGATTCAAGGCATCGACAGTGAATCCGGTTCGCGTGCCCAGCCCACCTGCCGCCCGGCCAAAGCTGCCAATAGTGGCGACGGCCGCCTGATCCTCGGCGGTCGCCACGAGATTGCCCGCCTTGTCGTATGCGAAGTCGTATTCGACGAGCGCGTCAGGCACGATCGCGTTCGCATCCTGAACGATCCGCAGGTCGTAGCCGCCCGCGGCGGCCTCGTCACGCGATGTGACGGCAACCACCCAACTGCCCGCAACGTCGGCACGTACGACCAGCCGAGCCGTCGTGCCTCCCCCTGACGAGTCATCGAAGACCGACGTAGACAAACTGCCGCCGGGCCTCTGCAGCAAGATCACCGGATCGAAGGCCGTCGACGACGCGGTCAACAGAAGTTGGTCTCCCGCGGCCAGTGTGATCGCATAGGAATCGTACCGCTCCAGCTTGCCGTCGCCGTCCCAGTCGACCGTCGGATCGCCCGGTGCGAGACTCCCGGGCGGATTCGGCACAGCCGAGATCGCCGGCACTTGCGCGAGTTCTCCCGGGGCCATCCGGCTCCTCACAACGTTGCCGGCCGCGTCGTAGTCGTACTGCCAGAAGGTCGCGGCCACGGGCACTGCCGTGTCGGTCTCCGTCACTCCAAGCAGCTGGTCGGCCCCGTCGTAGAACCGCCGGATCGTGTGCGAGACGACCGCCGCTGCCGCTGGCTGCCAACGCTCCTCGACAAGCCGGTCTGCCGCGTCGTAGACGTACGACGTGACACGGCCGAGCCGGTCGGTCTCCCGAATCTTGTTGCCGATCAGGTCATAGGCATACGACGTGGCCCGACCGAGCGGATCCGTCTCCCCGACGAGCCGGTTCCGACGGTCGTATGCATAGCGGGTGACGTTGCCCGAAGCATCGATGATGCTCGCGGTGTTGCCGACGGCATCGTATGTGGTCTGCGTGGCAAACCCCCGAGCATCCGTCACGGTCGTGCGCCGGTCGAGCCGGTCATAGCCGTAAGACGTCACGAAACCGAGCGGGTCGGTGACCGAGGTCAGGTTGCCGACCGCATCGTATGCGAAGCGGGTGACGGGTCTGGCCACGCCGACCGTCGGCGCGGGAGCCGTCGAAGAGATCCTGCGGCCGAGGTTGTCGAGGCCGTAATCAGTGGTTCGCCCCGCGGCATCGGTGCTGGCGACCACCCGGCCACGGGCATCGTAGCCTGTGCGGACGACGTTCGTCGTCACGGTTGTCGGCAAGGCATCTGGCACGGCCTGGATTGGCCAATCGGGGCCGAGAGCATCGACCGTAGCGACGGAGCGGCCGAGGGCGTCGTAAAAGAACCAGGTCGTGAAGCCCGCGTCACCGGCGGCCGCACCGCGAGGATCGGTCGCATAGCGGAGATTCCCGGCGGCATCGTAGCCGTAGTGCTTCGTGGGCCGGCCCTGCCCCGCGTCGGGGGCGAGCGTGCGGATCTTGCGGCCGAGATTGTCGTAGACGGTGTCGGTCCGCCGGCCGAGTTCATCCGTGACGGCAGTCAGCCGGCCCGCCGCATCGTATTCCATGCGGGTGGTATGCGAGGCGTCACCCGATGCGATGCCGAGCGCGTCGGTCTGCGCGGTCACCCGCCCAAGGGCGTCAAACTGCCGCCATGTGGTGCGGCCGAGCGGATCGGTGGTGGCGACGAGGTTGGCGGCGGCATCGTAGACGAAGCGGCTGACGGGCGTCTGCGAGGAGGCGTCGGGCCGCGGACCGCGGGCAGCCACCTTCCGGTTCATCACGTCGTAGACGAAGAACGACCGACGACCCAGCGCGTCGATCGTGATCACCGGGTTGCCCCCGGCATCGAAGACGGTGGCCGCCGTCCCTCCAGCAGCGTCCGTCACCGTCAAAGCCTGGCCAACCTTGTCGTAGGTGAACCGCGTGCTGCGGCCGAGCGGATCGGTCGTCGCCGCCAGGAAGCCACTCGCGTCGTAGACCCGCGTAGACGTCGGCCGAGCGAGCGGGCCTGCCGCGCCATCCGGATCGGGGAGGATCGTGCGGATCTCGCGGCCAAGGGCATCGTAGACGTACTCGGTGGTGAAGCCGACGTCGGTCTCACCCGCGGCGCCCGGGCCGACCTCGAACCGGAGGTTGCCTGCCTTGTCGTAGACGAATCGCTTCACGAGCGGTCCCAGCGGCCCCGCGGCGTCCGGGTCGGCGGAGGCCTCCGAAATTTTTCGGCCGAGACCGTCGTAGGCATAGGCCGTGGTGAACCCTCGCGGATCGGTGACGGAGGCGAGGTTCCCGTCTGCGTCGTAGGCGAACGATGTCACCGGCCGGCCAAGCGGTCCGGCGCCATCGGGGTCGGCCTGCGTCTCCGTCTTCTTGCGACCGAGGGCGTCGTATTCGAAGTGCCTCGACCACGCGGCATCGCCCGCGGTCACGCCCACCTGCCCTGCGAAGTCCGCCGTCACGAAGAGCACGTTGCCGCGCGAGTCATAGCCCACGGCCGTGGCGGGAGCCACGAGTGGCCCCACCCCGTCGGGATCGGGCCGCGTCTCCCGCACCGTGCGGCCGAGCTTGTCGTAGACAGTGGTCGTCGTCGCACCGGCCTGATCGATCGTGGCCACCACGCGGCCGCCGCCATCG
>JBIIMX010000082.1:0-10918 GCA_044337765.1 Pirellulales bacterium
CGCACAAGCACCATGTCTCGAGGAAGCAGGTTGAGGCTGGCCTGGCCGGCGCGATCATGGTCGGCGACCCGCTTGAGCCGTGGCCACAGTACAAGGACGTGCTCACGCAAGTGAACATGACCATCTCAGAGGTGAAAATCACCGAAGATGGCCAGTTTCAACATATGGTCGGGACGGATAGCAGTTCTTACTACGGTGACGGCTACACCGAAGGCTGGCAGAAGCGGATCAACGGCCAGATGAATCCGATCATCCGCCTCCGCCCCGGTGAGACGCAGGTCTGGAGCATGGGCCAGTTCGGGGCCCGCGGCGCCACGAACTTCGTTATCGCCGACGACAACCTGGAGAACCCTTGGACAGCCACGATCCTCGCCAGGGACGGTGCCAGCGCGTTTGTCCACCCCTACACCGTGGAACTCGGGGCCAGTGAACTGCGGATGAACGACATCTCCGCGCTCACTGTGATCAGCCCGGGCAACCGGATCACGATGGCGGTGACCGCCCCCACGACCCCGGGCACCTACTACTTCATGGACGGATGGGGCGGCGAAGAGGCGCGAGTCAACGCAGGCGGCGAAGGCTACTACTACGTGCTGGCCACCCTCGTCGTGGAAGGGGATGCCGTCACCACCGCAGCGCCGGTGTTTGCCCCGCAGGCGGCAGACCCGCTCTGGAAGGAGACGCCGGATGTCGTTCGCACGTTCTCGCTGGAGCAGTTGCCCACCGTTGACGGTGTCGATCCCGACACCGGCGCGCCGATCATCAACATCGACAACTTCTACATCAACGGCAAGAAGTTTGGCTATGGTGTTATGCCCCAGCTTGAGATCGGGACGGTCGAGGAGTGGACGATCCTCAATGCCGGCCCGCTCAATCATCCGTTCCACATCCACCAGGGTGTGTTCATCGTCACGAAGATCAACGGTTTCCCGATCGAGCCTGACAAGAAGTTCCCAAATGCCAATGCCGCCAACTACGTCTCGCCGCTTGACGTGATCATGGTGCCGGCGTTCGGGAGCGTGACCATTCGCTTCCGGGCGCTCGACTTCCCAGGCAAGTACGTCTTCCACTGCCACATCCTCGAGCATGAAGACGAGGGGATGATGTCACCGGTGTTCCAGTTCGGCAACACCGAGGGCCTGCGGTTGGCGCTGGGCACGACGGCTCAGTCGACTGTTGTCGTCAACGGCAAGGGCAACACGGTCGGCGAGATCAAGGCCTTCCCCAACTACCGGGGCCCCGTGGCGACCGCATCAGGCATCGGCACCTCCACAGAGCCTGATAAGGCGCCACCCCTCAACGGGACTGCCGAGGAGATCAATGCCTACTTCAGGTCGAAATACACGCCGGAGACGATGGCCTTCGGCACCGGGTCAAAGGCTTCGTGGGTGAGGGTTTACGAGAACGGCGGGCTCAAGCCCACGGCCACCTTCCGTGCCTTCGCGGGCAAGGCCGGCGTCGGCGGCGTGAGCCTGGCGGTCGGGGCACTCGGCCAACAGGGCACGGTGAACATCGCCGTGGGTTCCAGAACGGCCGGCGCCGCCAACGTTCGCCTCTTCGACACCAAGGGCACGCTGATCCGTGAATTCAAGAATGTGTTGCCCGGCAGGTTTCCTAACGGCGTAAACGTGGCCGTCGGTGACGTTGACGCCGACAACTACGACGACATCATCGTTTCGGCAGGGGCCGGCCGGGAGGCGATCATCACCGCCCTGAGCGGCCGCGACATCGCTGACGGCGTTGCCAATCCGGAAAAGATCTTCACGTTCGTAGCCGGTGGAGGTGCCAAAGCGGGGGTGAAGGTGGCCGTTGGCTATGTGGCACCCTCGACGGTGCCAAGCTACAAGCCGAACCTGGTCACGACCCCGGAAGTGGGCCTGAACGCCGGCACGATCTCCGTGTGGAATATGGACGACATCGTCGGTGAGTCCCATAGCATGTCGATGGGCGGTGGCATGTCGATGGGAGGTGGCATGTCGATGGGAGGTGGCATGTCGATGCCGCATGACATGCCTTCGACCGATGAACCACCGATGCCCGTGGCGACGTTCCGTCCTTTCGGGGCCCGACGCGGTGCTGTGAATCTCGCCACCACCTACCAGCGTCAGCTGGGCGGGCAGGCCCAGGCGGTGGTCGCGGCCTGGCAGACGCCTCGCGAGGTGGCTTTCACGGCGATCGGACTCGACGACAAAACGCAGACCGTAAAGCGTCGGTTCTAGGCCCAGATTTCTAGGCCCAGGTTGCGGAGCTAGACCTCGGAAAGACAGGTCTCTTCGTGGGTTACTCGGCGGGAAAGAGGTCAATCAATTTGCCATGAGATCCAGTGCCATCATGAAACGTACCACGCCCGTGCAGGGCTTTACGCTGGTCGAACTCCTTGTCGTCATCGCGATCGTGGGCACGCTCGTCGGCCTGCTCGTGCCGGCGGTGCAGCAGGCCCGGCTGGCGGCATCCCGCAGCCAGTGCCAGAGCAATCTGCGGCAGATCGGCATCGCGATGCTCAGCTACGCCGATGCCCGTCGCGGGCTTCCGTTCGCGTCTGGCCGGCCGAGGATCGGCACGGTGGCCCATCTCGAAGACAGGCCGGAAGAGGGCATCGACTACATCCGGCCACAGTCGTGGGCCATTTCCATCCTGCCCTACATCGAGGAGGGGGCGTTGGCGAGGTTGTATGAAAAGTACTGCCTCGCCTGTCCTCCTGAAACTCAGGAGGAAGAAATCGTGGCGGCCCGGATCACGGTTTACAACTCGGCCTCGAAGATGGGTGGGGCGGTCGATTTTACGGCACTGCTTGGCCCGGGCCCCGCGTCTCCTGATCCGGCCCGGCGGCTCAACGGATGGTTCTACGGCGCGAGTCCGCCGACGTCTGCCTTTAACGGCGTCCTCGTGCCCGAGGGCCTTGGATGGGATGATAAGGCCGGTGCGTATGAGACGCCGATCCGTAGCAAGCCGATGCGTATGGCCGATATCACCGACGGCCTGTCGAACACCCTGGTGCTCGCCGAGTGCAGCGACTACACGGTCGATGGCGGCGGGACGTGGACGCAGCCCCGCTACTCCTGGCCCTACGTATCTGACGTCGGCCGCTTCACGGGCCTGGGCGCAGGTGTCGGGTCATCGCCGCTGGAAACGTCGCTCAAGCCGCGGTCGCGGCTGCCGGGAGGCGTGTTCCAGTCGCTCTCGGGCGACGGCGGCGTGCGGTCCGTGTCCGAGGGCATTTCGGTCGACCTGCTGCAATCGCTGACCAGCCGGGCAGGCGGCGAAGTCGCCGCGGCGCCATGAAGTCAGTCGGCTCCAGCCGTCGGTTACGGCTTCCATGGTCTTCTGCTGGGTAGCCTCGGCCCGCTCGGGTGACTGGCGAAAATGGCCCTAAAGCGGCCAAGCACGTTTGGGTTCACGGCAGTCATTTCCCGTTGAATGCTTTGGGGGAGGTTTGCCCAAGCATCGAGCCGCCCTTTCTCGGCGAACGGGCGTGAGGCTTCCGAGGTTGCACACGTAGGTGCACACTCCTCAAGGTGACTTGGCGTTTTCCTCGCGGAAAGACGGGGATGATTCGAGTCCCTCGTCGCCCACTACAACGTTCCCCCGTGGAGTGCCTGCGGAGCCGTTGCTCTGTCATTCCGCGATGAGCGGCAAAATATGGAATCACCCGGTGGTCGTGCGAGTTCGACTCTCTGTGCGGAATGCGGAAGAGGCGATTTGCTAGGAGCTCACAACGGCGAATCAGCGGGTTTTCCGAGGCCCTTCGGGCCGTCTGAGGCGTGCGGGGAGTCCCCTATCTGCCTAGACGTCGTCCCGCGGTGTCCGTACCCTCTTCCCGCCCGGTCGGTGTCCGGGCTCTCGCGGAGGTTCCCGTGCGCACCCGCTGGCGATGCCTTGCTGCCTTCCTCGCTGTCGCGGTCGCGCCGTGGTTTGACATCACCTGCGGGCAGGATCGTGTCCAGTTACTGCCACCGATCGACTTCAACCTCGAAGAGGATTTCTTCGCCAACGAGCCGGTCTCGGACGTTGATCCGGGGGCTGCCGTTCCCAAGAAGGGCGTGAAGCCACCCTTCGGCTCCGCGGCCCCGGTGACGCTGGGCGCATTCTGGGCGCCGGCGGTCGACGTCTCCGGACAGCCCGCCACGCTCGGCATGAATGCGGAGTATGCCCGGATCTCTGCACCGCTTGCCATTCCCAAGGAGGGAGGCCCACTCTGGCTCGGGATAGCGAAGTTTGGCCGGCTCGAACTCGCCACCACCGCCATTCTGCCCGATTCGCAGCAGCCTGTGCCCAATCAGCTCTGGCTCGTCGAGACCGGTTTTTTTCATATGCGTCCGCTCGACAACGGGGGCTCGGCAGGCGGCACGTTCCTCTTTGGGTCGGCGAGCGATCGGCCCTATGCGGCTGGCCGCGACCTCACGCTCATGGCAGTCGCGTTCTACAACCGCCCCGCAGCCAACGGTCGCGACGAGTGGAGTTTCAGCGTCGCATATTCGCCCACCGCGGAACTCCCCTATCCGCTGCCGGGCCTCGCCTATGTGTGGAGGCCTTCCGATACGCTCGAGGCGAAGATTGGCCTGCCCGCGGCGATCGAGTATCGACCCGATGATAAGTGGACGTTCACAGCGAACTACTTTCCCCTCGTGAACTTCGTCAGCACGGCACGGCGAAAACTCGGCGAGAAGCTCGCCCTGCTGGCCTACTACCGCACCGACACGCAGACGTTCTTCCTGGCCGATCGCCTCCAGGATAGAGAGCGGTTCTACGTGTTCGACCAGCGTGTTGCCGCCGGCCTCGAACAGACGATCGGGCGGGGATTCTCGCTCGAATGCACCACCGCGTACGTCTTCGATCGCTCGCTCTTTCAAGGCAACAACTTCACGTCGGGCCGCACCGACGTCGTGGCGTTCGATCCGGGCTTAGGGCTGGCGCTGCAGCTGTTGTGGCGGCGGTAGGAGGGGCGGACGCCATGCCGGTGCTGGTCGCGATCTCGATCCATGGCACCCGCATCCACACCACGAAAGGCCCCCAGACGACTCCATTCAAGGAACGTCTTCTACGGCCGCCACTGGATCCTCGCGCTTCGGCATCCATGCCTGCGCTTGTCAGCCACGCCGGCTCTCGGCTCATAGACATCCCCTCGCTGCAACATCGATCAGGCGCATCCCGTCTGCGCAAGAATCAAGTGGGGGTCGTATGACTGTATGAACCCGCGGATTCCCGCGAAGTGCTCCGGCCAGCGGGCTGCTGGCCCCCAGGTCATCGCCAGTGTATCGTGAAGGAATGCGCAGGAAGCGGCTTTTCAATCATGCTCTCCTGGCGGTGGTGGTTGCGGTCCGTTGCATGGCCGCGACCTGTCACGGTCAGGAGCCACTTTTCCCCGGCGAACTCGTGGAGTTTGGTCCGGCCTCGCGGGATCCGCTGTTCTCAGGTGGCGGGCCGGAGGCTTGGGACCGCGACCTGCGCGAGCGTGGCTGGATCATGCGGGAGGGGGGCACCTGGCACCTCTGGTATACGGGCTCAAATCCCGCCGCGGGCCATGCGCAGGGCCCGATCCGCCGGCTCGGTTATGCGAGCAGTGACGACGGCCTCAACTGGACCCGCTCCGAGGCCAATCCGCTCCTCGGGGCTACATGGGTCGAGGATATGTGCGTGGTGAAGCAGGGGGGATGCTATCGGATGTTCGCCGAGGGCGAGCAGGACATCGCCCACCTGCTCACGTCGACCGACCGGGTTCACTGGAACACGCGAGGGCCGCTCGACATCCGGCTCGCATCCGGCCGCCCGATCCCCGACGGCCCACGCGGCACTCCGGCGGTCTGGCTCGAGGGCGGCGTGTGGCATCTCTTCTATGAACGCATGGACCGTGGCGTGTGGCTGGCGACATCACGCGACCTGAAAACGTTTACGAACGTGAGCGACGAGCCGGTGCTGGCCTGCGGACCGGAGGCGTACGACATCCAGAAGATTGCGGTCGATCAGATCGTGCAGTACGGCGGCCGCTACTATGCCTACTACCACGCCTGCGCCCTGGAGAAGGGTGGCGAGTGGAGCACCTGTATCGCCACCAGCAACGACCTCCGGCACTGGGTGAAATACGCGGGCAATCCCCTGCTGCCGGTCGATCCCGAGCATCCCGGGCGGTCGAGTGCCATGCTCGTGCACGACGGCTCGCGGCACCGTCTCTACACGACCCACCCCGATGTTCGCGTGCGGTTTTCGGTCGATCGGGTCGCGGGTCGGTGACTCTTCGCCGGCTCCCCGCTCGAGTCGCTGGATCGTGTGCTTCACGAACAGCTCATGGCCCTATTGGGCGCCGGGCTGCTGTTCCTCCTGCATGCCGACGACGGTCAGGCTCACCACCTCGTCCGGCTCGAGCGTCATGGTGACGCGACGCTCCCCGACCCGACGGGGCCCTTCGAAAAAGGGGTGTTCGCACTCGATGGTCGCCGTGTCAGCGGCCGGACCGCGCAGGAGCAGGTCAACCTCCTGCGGCAGCCCGTTGCCGAAGGGCCAAGAGCTTTCCATCACCACCACCTGCAGGCTGCCGTCGGGCCGACGGAACGCCAGCACTGTGCCGGGCGGGCTGACCTGTGCGACCGGGTCTGCCACTGCAAGCAGACCGCGGCGCAGCGCCTGCTGAACGAGCCTGCTGATGACCTCGCCCTCGAGGTTCAGGTCATCCTGCCCATGACGCCTCCGCCCAACATCCGTGGCCCCGGCCGCGAAGAAAACGGCACCGGCTCCCTTCGCAGGGCGATGGAGCGTGAGCATCGGCGCCACCCGCTGATGTCTGTCATTACAGGCCGACAAGACCTCCGTCGCGCCGTCGAGTTCGTACCAGGCGGAGCCGTCGTGGGCGACCCGTTCCGTCACGGCAGCCGTTTCCATTCCCGTGAGCAGCGTGTCTTTGGCAGCCCGCTGCACGGAGCGAAATGCGACGCTCTCGCCCAGCCGGCGGATGCCGAAGAGATCCTCGAGCCCCGACGCATCATCGAAACCGACCAGCGCCATTCCCTCCGAGTGGAGCCGGCGGATCGCCGCGACCTGCTCCGGCGTGGCACCTCGCATCGGTGGGAGCACCAACACATCGGCGCGGCGGCGGTCGAGCGTGGCGACGTCGGAAATGTCGAGGAAGAATCCACCGGCGAGGCCGGCCAGACGTGACTGCAGGTAGGCGTAGGCCGGCGTCTCAGCCGCGGCATTGTTCGCGGCACCACGTTGCCACGATGGGTCCAGATCAGCCGCCGCCCAGGAACTGACGAACGCCGGCGACCGCACCGGGACGAGGCTCTTCACGTCTGCCGACGCCCGCAACCCGTCGATCATTCCGAGAAGCATTTCCTGGGTCCACGAGCCCGTCTGCGGGGCGATGTGCGTGTGGCCGGCGGGGTGCATCGCGTCATCTGCGAAATACCAAGGCCCGAGCGTCTGTTCGGCAACCTGGTGAGCGTTGAAGTTTCGGCTCGGATAGCCAAGGCCGTTTGGGGCACGAGCCTCGGCCGTGCGGTTGTCGATCACATAGCCCTGGGCGCCATAGATTTCCCAGCCGCAGCCTGCCGTCGGGAACATCATCTTCGTCTGGGCTATCGAAGGCGTATAGCTGGCCGGCTGCCGTCCAAAGTCGTGCGGATACGTTTCCATCTTGAAGACGTCGATCAATCGCAGGCTTTCGGCGACGAGCCGCGCATCCCAGCCGTAGTACCGGCCCCCGTAGAGATTGCCGTAGTAGAAGGTATTGATCAGCGGCGGGCCGTAGGAGCAATACTCGGAGCCGGCCGCGTGCTCGTTCCACAGCGTTCGCTGCGCGGCCTCGTTGCTGGTGCGCACACGGCACCAGTGGTCGATCCATTCCTTGAAGTGCGACTGTCGGATGATCCGCTGCCGATCCTCCGCGGTCGTCTTCGGATCTCGCAGTGTGGCGTCTCCCGGATGCGGCTGGTAATCCTTCGACGCGAGAAATGCCTGGACGGCCTGCTCGGAGAATGAGCTCGAGGTCCAGATGCGATAGCCCGGGGAGAAGGCCAGTTTCGCATCGGGCACTTTGACGCCGGGCGGCACGCCGGTGATTTTCATGTTGAACGCCGCCAGCATTTCCTGCCAGTCGGCATTGCGGGCATCGGATTCCGAAACGTAGTGCCCCGAGTCCTTGGTCGTGATCATGGCCGGATAAAACTGTCCGGCGATCCAAGGCATGCCGGAGGCGCGGGCCGCGGTATTCCCTGGCCGTTGCTTCGCGGGAACGACGCTGAACGCCCGCTTCAAGGGCACGCCGTCGGCGTCCAGATCCAGCCAGTACACGCCGGGCGGCAGGACGCCGAGCGGCAGCTCGACGCTGATCAGTTCGCGGCCGATGCCGCGGAGCGTTGTTGCGAGATCGCTCGTGGCGGCGCTGAATTTTCCCCGGCCCGCCCCACCCTCGACCGGCTTGCGATAGGCGTCGAGCAGCCGCCACTGGAAGGTTTGAGGGAGCGGCGTCTTGGGCCCGGCGGCCAGTGACACCGTGAACCGGACCGGCTCACCCTCCAGAAAATAGTGGTTCTGCCTGAGTCGCTGCACGAAGCCCTTGAAGCTTCCGTTCTTTTCCGACACACGTGCGACCAGGCCCTTGGACACGGGGCTCTCGAGCTGCAAGGACAGGTCGCCAACGCGAAGCGGCATGCCGGCGTAGAGCAGCTTGCCGTCCCGTTGATAGATGGCCTCCACAGGCCCGCTTGCCTCGAGGTGATCGTTGTCCATGAAGTATTCCCAGCCCACGACGACGTTGAAGTCTTCCGGCATGGCCGTCACGAAGCGGGTGGATGACTGGGGCCCGGTGGCATCGGCCGCCTGCTGCGTGCGGATCGCCACGCCGTAGTGGGGCGGATCGGCGGACGAGGTCATCAGCCGGAGCAGCTGCGCCGCACCTCCGCCAGGAAGACCCGGACGCATGTTGCCCAGAATGCCATTGAAGATCCGCTGCTTCACAATCACGCTGCCGTTGGACCGCTCGAGCCGGACGTAGGGCGTGAGTGCCGCTGTGGCCCGCCCCTTGGGGCCTTCGAGTACCGGAAACTGCGCGCTGGCCGTGACGCGGTAGACACGGCCGCCGGGGGCATCTGTCCGCAGGGCATCGAGCCCTGTGTCTATAACCGCGGCAATCTGGACGTCATGGTGGTTTGGCAACATGGCGGCTCGTATCCCCTCGGGAATGTTGTAGCGGCTCTGAAACAGCGACTTGATGGAGTCGACGCGTTCGGGCGTTTCAAGCCGGATGTCGTCGAAATAGAGCGGCGCCACATCCTCGGGGATCCAGCAAGCTGGTGAACTCGAGAAAATGACATTGCCGGACTCGGAAGCCACGGGGTTGCTGTTGGTATCGCTGTACTTCAGCAGCACCTGATCGTTGCGGCTGAATGCGATCTCGCGGTCCCGCACGCCGAGACGGAATCGCATGGGCTCGGCCACGGGCAGCTTCAGCTCTGGGATTTGCGGTGAGGCAAGTTTGCGCATGATGGGCGGAGACGTGGTCTTGTCCCAGAAGACGAGGTCGAGTCGGTTATAGGTGCCCGCCCAGTGGACGATGCGGTACCCCCGGAGACCTAGCGGATCGGTGCGAAACTCGACGGTGAGCATCGGTGAACGCAGGGCCTGCGGATGCGGTGCGACGGAGAACGAGAGGTCGAAGTCTTTCACCTGGGGCGTGACGAGCATGTGCCGGTTGCCGTTATTCACGGCATATCGGCCGCCGATCGTTTCGCCGGAGTCGAACTGCCGATCCTGCACTTCAAAGATGGACGACGGCTGTTCGCCGTCGGCGTAGCTGTTGAAGTTCTCTTCGTAGACGAGCGTGGCCGATGCGGGAGCATCGCCCAAGCACGGGCCCGGCATCGCGGCAAGGAATGCGAACCCTACGGCAATCCGCACGATGATGTTCATGGTTCCGATCCGTAAGGCCGCGCACGACGGCGACGGAATGGTGGATGCAAATGGGGAAGCCGGGAGGCAACGAGAGCTTGTGTCCAGATCGCATGCCCCAAACGTTTATGGATACGATGCGAAACGCACGTTCATCAGACCGTGCCTGACGTACCGGGCATGTTCCGCGGCCTCCTGCCCGATCCTAGCATGAAGGTGTGCCGCCGACATGCCCGTGGTCATGCCCCCGTGTAGCGGTGGCCAAACCGGCGGCTGGACCGGCGGGAAACTCGGCGCCGGAAAGCTGACCGATGGCGATCACCAGCGCCTGCGTGCCACTGCGGCCATGGCCGAGCTCACGGGCCGATCTGTAGAGCTGCTCGGCCAGGGCGACGCCCGGCAGCACAAGCCCCATCCGCCGGCATTCGCCGAGCACGATTCCCAGGTCTTTGAGGAAATGCTCGACAAGGAATCCCGGGGCGAAGTCACCCCGGAGCAACCGTGGGGCGAGGTGTTCCAGTGACCAGCTTCCGGCCGCGCCCGGGCGAATTGCGTCGAGCGTGGTCTGGAGGTCGAGACCGGCACGAGAGGCGTAGAGCAGTGCCTCGCACATGCCGATCATCGTTGACGCGATTGCCACCTGGTTGGACATCTTCGTGTGCTGGCCTGAGCCCGGCGGGCCGCAGTGGACGACGCGGGCCGCGATCACGCGCCAGATGGCATCGAGTCGCGTGACGGTGGCAGCCGGGCCACCGATCATTACCGTCAGCCGCCCTTCCCGCGCACCGACGTCGCCGCCGGAGACAGGAACATCCAAGGCCTCGATGCCGCGGGTGGCCGCAGCGGCCGCGATCTCCTTCGCGAGCTCCGGCTCGCTCGTCGTCATGTCGGCGAAGATCGTGCCGGGCCGCAGTCCGGCCAGAGCCCCGTCCGCACCGAGCACGACCTCCCGAACATCGCGGGGATAGCCGACACAGGTGAAGACAACGTCACTGGCGGCGGCCACGGCCGCAGGCGTTGTCGCCCATGCGGCGCCCCC
>JBIIMX010000517.1:0-2769 GCA_044337765.1 Pirellulales bacterium
TGACCGCCCGCCCCGAACCGCCGCCAGGGCTTCGTCAGCGACGACATCGATCGCCGTTCCTCCGAAGCGGCCCACGCAATCCGGCAGCCCGGGCCTGCCCACGGTCGCCAAGCCAGCCGCTGCGACCGCTACCGCTGCGGCTGCCCCGGCCACACCTCGCTTCACGAAGCTGCGGGCACGCATCGCCCAGACGCTCGCCGCCTACCAGCGGCGTCCACTGAACACGGCCCAGCACACGCCCTGGGAAGTGATGCACGGCTTCATCGCATTCGGCATACCGACCAAGCTTCGCGTGGGCGGTCCGGCTGGCGACCCTGTGAACGCCATCGGCTGGGTCAACACCGGAGGTCGCTGCGGAGGGCAGGTGATGCTTGCCGCTGCCGGGGATCGTCTGACCGCGCTGCGGGGCATCGGCGTGCAAGGACACTCCGCCCAGTATCTCGCCATCCTGGCCCAGTGCCGCGTGGCGATGAATTCGCCGATCACGATTCAATCGAAGGCGTTTACGGTGGCCGACCTCGTGACTGAAGAGAAGCTTGCCTGCAAGTCGGGGACCGAACTCACGTTCGCTCTCATCGCGTTGGCCCACTACCTCCCAACCGACTCCGAGTGGATCGCTCGCGACGGTAAAAAATGGTCGCTGTCGAAGCTGGTGGCCGAAGAACTCGAGCAGCCGATCCGCGGCGCGCCATGCGGTGGCACGCATCGGCTGTTTGGTCTTGCCTACGGGTGCCAGCGGCGACTGCGGGCCACGGGTCAGCTCGACGGAGCCTACCTCCGCGCCGACAAGTTCGTCCGCGACTACCAGCAGTTCACGCTCACGAAGCTGCAAAACCGCGACGGCTCGTTCAGCACCGAATGGTTCAAGTATCCGGCTGACCGTGAGGACGATATCGATCGCAAGATCCAGACCACCGGCCACATTCTCGAGTGGCTGGTAGGCTCGCTCGATCAGGAAGCTCTCTTCCAGCCCCGCGTCACGGCGGCTGTGGAGTTCCTCTCGGCCGCACTCGCCCGAGAGCCTTCGCGGGATTGGAAGATCGGCCCGCTCGGCCACGCGCTCCACGCCCTCACCATCTATCAGGAACGGGCCTGGGGCACCGTCCTGCCGGGTGGAATTGCCGCGTTCCACGGCTCGATGAAGGCCACCCCTGCAAAGGCCGCGTCCGAGTCTCGGCTGGCAGAACAGCCCGCGACCGGGTCGGCCGTGGGCGAGAGTTCGCCGCGGCCGAACGTCCGTCGATAAGTGCCCGTGTCGCACGGTAGACGGTGGATTCTTGAACCGGCGTTGTCCACCCCGTAGGCTTCACCGGCAGAATCGTGCGCGGTTTGGATCAGCTGAGCATCCTTGGCTGAAGACTCGTGGCGGCATGGTGCCGTCCACGGCGTGGGATCTGCCCAGGATGCAACGCGATGACCTCCGTCAACCTTTCCCAACAGTTGGAGCAGCTTCTCGAAGTGGCTGCGCGGCTGTACGAGGCTACCGCGTCCGAGGCGATGCTGCTGCTGGTCGAGCAGCGGCTCGACTGGGAGCGGGTGCGGAGTTTCGCGGGAGCCGCTCCCGTGCTGGTGGCGGCCGATGAAGATGCGCATCTGGCCGGCGTGTCGGACCATGGGCTCCGCGGCGTGCCGCTCGACGTGGCGGGCCTGCCGGTCCATGAACGGCTCACCCAGGCCCTTCTGGAGTGCGTGGCTGCAGAGATGATCGCGCCCGAGGCGCAGGTTGTCGCGGTCTACAGCGGCTTCGAGGCGGGCACGATCGACTCGGTCAGCGTGCTCCGTCTCGAGGAGCATCTCGGACAACTCACCAGCCGCGACCTTCGGAATCTCGAAACCAAGGTGCCGCTCGAGACGCTCAAGATGGTCGTCGACCTGGCGGTTGAAATCGGTCGTGAAGGCCGCGAGGGCAAGCCTGTCGGCACGCTCTTCGTGGTGGGCGACACCCGCAAGGTGATGCAATCGAGCCACAGCACGGGCTTCGATCCCGTGCGCGGTTACAGCCGCTCGGAACGGAAGCTGACCGACCCCCGGGTGCGGGAGGGCATCAAGGAGATCGCCCAACTCGACGGCGCCTTCGTGGTCGGGGCGGATGGCACGGTGGAGGGGGCCGCTCGTTATATAGATGCATCGGCGGAAAATGTGTCGGTGGCGAAGGGGCTCGGCGCTCGGCACTGGGCGGCGGCCGCCATCACCCGCCGCACGCGGAGCGTGGCCGTGGCGGTGAGCGAGACCAGCGGGACCGTTCGGATCTTCCAAAATGGCGAGGTTGTGCTCCGCATCGAGCCCTTCCGCCGCGCGATGAAGTGGAAGGATTTCGAATACGAACCGCCCAGCGGCGACTGACGTCACGCGGCGCTTCGCTATTCTGGCGGTGAGTTGCTCCGTGGCGGCAAGTTTTCTAACTTGCCGGCTTTTGGTTCCCCCACGTGGCGGCAAGTTTTCTAACTTGTCCGTGAGTTGAGGCTGCCCCTTGTTTCGACCCGCTCGGTGCGCACCGCCGGGACGACAAAGCTTCCGTCGCTCGGAGATTCCGACTTGCGACCCCGAGCGGCATGGCACGCACAACAAGTCGGACATCCTCCTCGTCTCCTCCAGCTTCGCCGATCCCGGCTCCCTTTCGCGTCTGGCTCGCCCCTTGTCTGGCTCGCCCCGTGGCGGCAAGTTTTCCAACTTGTCCGTGAGTTGAGGCTGCCCCTTGTTTCGACCCGCTCGGTGCGCACCGCCGGGACGACAAAGCTTCCGTCGCTCGGAGATTCCGACTTGCGACCC
>JBIIMX010000083.1:0-10824 GCA_044337765.1 Pirellulales bacterium
CATCGGGAGTTGAGAGGCAGGATCCATGGTCAAATGCGCTGGTGGCGGCTCAGCCCTTGAGGTCTTCGGCCCGGTCGATGTCGACCGTGGCATGGTTGTTGTAGAAGTTCAACGTGATCGCCAAGGCAACGGCCGCCTCGGCGGCCGCCAACAAAATCACGAACAGAGCGATCACCTGACCGTCGAGCCCAAGCGACGCAGCCCCTTCGCCCCGAAGAGAGGGAGAAGAGAACGCCACGAAGTTCACGTTGGCTCCGTTGAGGACCAGCTCGATCCCCATCAGCACGCCCAGGGCATTCCGCTTCAACGCCATGCAGACCACGCCGGCCGTGAAGAGAATCGCCCCCACGACCAGATAGTGCGCGACCCCGACCGGGGAACTCAGCAGCCCTGCGAAGAGCGGCACCGCCACCGGCGGCAGGCCGACTGCCAGGTAAGTCATCGTCCACCTCCCGAAACAAGCGCCGACGCGGAAGAGCGGGCAGCCTGGCGGGCAGCCACGACGGGACCGACCGACGAGGCTGCAACGTCGATGGCCCGAGGACTGCGTCGCCGCTTCGCACGGGCGAGATAGGCGGCTCCGACGAGCACCACGAGCAGATGCACCGACACGATCTCGAAGGGCAGAAGGTAGCCGCTCCGCACTGCGGCCGCTGGCACACCCGCAGCCGGCTCATCGACGCGAATGCCCAGGAGCGCCATGCCGATCGGTGTGGCGGCGGGCGCCGTTGCGGCAGCCATGGCGGGCCGCCGCCACGGCTCAACCCGAAATGCCGCCTGCAGCAACACAGCCAACAACGCCGCTCCGACCATGCCGGCCAGCACCCTGTCGCTCGACGAGGTCTTGATCGCGACGAAAGGCGCCTGGGCTGTGAGCATCACGCCAAAAACGAGCAGAACGAGCGTACCGCCGACGTAGATCATCAACTGCATCGCGCCCACGAATTCAGCACCCGCCAGAAAGAAGAGCCCCGCCGTCGCGGCCAAAGAGAGAACGAGATAGAAGGCCATCCGCACGACGTTCTCAGCCAGCACGACAGCCACGGCACATGCACAGGCCACCGCAGCAAAGAGAAGAAAAAGCACCGAGTGCCAGTTGACTGCGGCCAACAGACCGGGCACCGGCGCGAAGGAGGCGAGCATTGTCGTCATTACGGCACCACCTGCACAACGTCCTGGGATTCCTTCCGGTCCGTCACCACGGCGTCCGAAGCCTCCCGAACGACAGTCGCTGCTTGGGGCGATCCACGGCCACCAGGCACAGGCTGGCCAGACAGTCCGCTCGGCGGCAGTCCGCCTGGCCCTTCCAGCCAGCCCTCGCGAATTTCACCAGCGGGCCTGGACAGGCCTCGGATGACACCACCGGGAAAAGCCAACTGCCAGAGCATCGCGCCCGCAAACATGGCGGCCGCAATCGGCGTGCAGTATTTCAGGCATGTGGTCATCACCTGGTCGATTCTCAGCCGCGGCAACGTCCACCGAACCCACATCATGAGCAACACGCCGAGCGTGGCCTTGATGAGCAGGTTGCCACACCCGATCAGTCGCACGAAATAGTTGGCAGTGTCGCCGGTTCCCTCACTGAAGCCCAGCAATGTCGCCAAGGGAATCGGTCCGTTCCAGCCACCCATGAAGAGCACGGCCGCAAGGGCGCTGACGAGGAACATCGAGCCGTATTCGGCCATGAAGAAAAAGCTCCATCGCAGTCCGGAATACTCAGTGTGAAATCCGGCCACGAGTTCGCTCTCCGCCTCGGCAAGATCGAATGGTGCGCGATTCACGCTCGCCACGGCACAGGTCACGTAGACCCAGAAAATCACGAACGTGAACGGGTCGTGGAAGAGATACCAGTTCGAAAGCCAGCCAGACTGCTTCTCGGCTATCGTGACGAGATCCATGCTGCCCGCCAGCATGACCGGCACAACCACGCACATCCCCAGCGGCACCTCGTAACTCACCACCTGAGCCGCCTCTCGCATGGCACCGAACAGCGACCACTTCGAGGCCGATGCGTAGCCCGCAAGAATCACCCCGAAGACTTCCAGGCCGAGCACCGCAACCACGAAGAACACGCCGACGTTCAGCCGCTGGCCGACGAAATCAAAGGCAAACGGCAGGGCGATGAACGCGCAAAACGACGCACAAAAACTGATGTAGGGTGCCAGCCGAAAGAGCATCCCATCCGCCCCCTCGGGCATGAGGTCTTCCTTGGCAAGAAGTTTGATGCCGTCGGCGAGAGACTGAAGCCAGCCAAAGCGTCCGCCTGTCCTCGTGGGCCCAAGGCGGTCCTGAATCCGGGCGGCGATTTTCCGCTCGGCCCAAATGAACACGAGCGCTCCGCCCGCGATCACATTGAGAATGAGAGCCGCCGTCACAATGGCGGTGATGGTCCACGCCAACCAGTCGGGCAACTCTGGTATGCGCAGCAACGAGGCCAGGCCGACCGAAGAGATCAGCTTGTTGAGCTGCGTGATCAGTTGGTTGATCAGTAAATCAGCCATCGGCGGTAGTTTTCAGACTGGGGTCTTAGGGAAAGCGAAAGGCCTTCGAACCGACGATTTCTCGGAGAAAAACAGACTTCGTGAAAATTCGCACGAAGTTTGCACCAAGTCCGCCCAATTCACAAGTGCCCGGAGGAAAAACCGGATGAAAACTCTTCCGAATGTCGGAAGCGACCGCTATCGGTCGATTTCGCCCATCACGATGTCGAGACTGCCCACGATCGCCGGCACGTCGGCAATCAGGCAGCCGCGGCAGAGTTCGTGCGTGACGGCGAGATTCGAGAACGAACTTGAACGGGCACGCACCCGCCAGGGGATCGCCGAGCCATCGCTGACGAGATAAAAACCCATCTGCCCCTTCGGGCACTCGGTCTCCAGATAGGCGTCTCCGGCCGGAATCTTCTCGGTAAGCTTTACAGGCTCTCCAAGAGGCCCCTTGCAGGCGGAATAGCGGTCGATCGCCTGCCGCACCAGATCCATCGACTGCACAACTTCGAGCATCCGCACGAAAAAACGGTGCCAGCAGTCGCCCAGCACGGCGTCGGCGGGCACCGGCGGATACGCATGATCCCGCGGATAGTGGCCGTTTTTCATGACGGCCACCTCGAAGGCGTAGCCGTCATACATCGCGGTGTAGATGCTCTCGCCGTCTCGCCGCATATCCTGATCGACGCCGCTTCCTCGCAGCACCGGCCCGGAGCAGCCGTATTCAATTGCCAAATCGGCCGACATCACGCCTATGTTGGCGGTCCGCTTGACGAAAATGGCGTTGGTCGTGAGCAACGCATGGTATTCCTGAATGACCGGTTCGAACTGATCGAGAAAGTCCTCGCACTTTCGCAGCCACCCGGGCGGCAGGTCGGCCGTCAGGCCACCCACCGTGATGTAGCTGTAGGTGAGACGGGCCCCACACGCCTCCTCGAAAAGGTCGAGGATCTTCTCCCGTTCACGGAACGCATACAGAAACGGGCTGAACGTGCCGAGGTCCAACCCGTACGCGCCCATGCCCACGAGATGACTGGCGATCCGCCCCATTTCGGCGATGAGGACACGGAGATGCCTCGCCCGCTCGCTTACTTGGTACTGCATCAGTTTCTCGACGGCGAGCGACCAGCCGAGATTCATGTTCATGGCCGCGAGGTAGTCCATACGGTCCGTGTAGGGAATCCACTGCCGGGCCGTGAGATTTTCACCGATTTTTTCGGCACAGCGGTGGAGGTAGCCGATGTGCGGCTCGACCTCGGAGACGATCTCTCCGTCGGTGCGGAGCACGAGACGGAGCACGCCGTGCGTGCTCGGATGCTGAGGCCCCATGTTGACGAGCATTTCGTCGGTGCGGACGTCGAATTCGATGATCCGCGGATCGTCGTCGATCAACTGTGCCATGGTGTTTTGATCCTTTTGAAACCTGATGACGATCGATCAACCAGCCCCAAGCCCGAAAGGGCATCGCCGTCGGCGGAGATGCTCTAGCGGCCGCGGATTCCGTGGTATTCCAGGGGTTGTTCGTAATCCTTGCGGAGCGGATGGCCTTCCCAATCCTCCGGGCAGAGGATCCGCCGCAGGTCGGGGTGGCCGGTGAACCAGATGCCGGAAAGATCATACACCTCGCGCTCGTGCCAGTTGGCGCCGCGCCAGACTCCGGACACGCTGCCGATCTCGGGCAACTGGCCCGGCACGTCACCCTTCCATCGCGGCAGTTTCACCTTGAGCACGATGCTCACCCGCGATGCGGTGCTCCAGAGGTGGTAGACAAGTTCGGTGTGTGGCTGCCAGGAAACCTTGGCGGCCTTCTTGGGATCGGGCTCGAACCAATCGATACCGGTGATGCACTCGAGCGAATCGAAACGCACCGCGCTCTTTTCCCGCAACCAGCGGCAGACGTCCACCAAGCTTTCGGGAGTGATTTCAATCCAGGGGTCGAGGGCATCCAGCCGGCTGCCTGCAACCGCTCCGGGCAGTGCTTGTTCCAACTGGTCAAGAAATCCAGGGCCTCTCATGACAAACCTTCATTCACGTCGGTTGAGGAAGAAAAGGCATCGGGTTGGCAACCTGCAACCGTTGGTTCAGCATGCCCTCCAAGCGGCATGGAACAGCTCCAAAGGATGCACATCTTAAAGGCTACTCAGTCGTTTTTCGCCCGCCAGCAGCCGGGCCTTGCCCTGCGGCAATCTGCGAGGAAACAGCACGCACCCAGTCAAGATCTCCGCGGTACCAGACATAGGCAAACCCGGTGAGCAGCACAGCGAAAAAAGCCGCCATGTCCACTGCCGCCATGCGGGCGAGCAGCGTTCCGGCATGCGACACCGCCGATGCCGCTCCCGCACCCGCGCTGGTGAACGACTCCGGAAAAATCGGCACAGCTGGGTTTTCAAGCCCCAGTTCCCGCATGAGTCCAATCGCCGCCGGCGCGAGCGTATGACCGTCTGCTTGCACCGTTACCAATGCGGGATCTGCCATTTGCACCGCCTTGCCGAAGACAGTGGCCCAGGGGAAGAACAGGGCGACCTCGACGTCGAAGATGATGAACAGCAGGGCAACGACATAAAACCGCAGGTCGAACTGGACGAAGCTGGAGCCGATCGTGGGTTCTCCACACTCATAGACCTCCAGTTTCTCAGTGTTCGGAACCCGCGGCCGCACCAGCCAGCCCACGAGCAGATTGACGAAGAGAAACGCAGCCCCAAGAGCGACGAACAGGGCGACGTAGCCGGCAATCAGTACTGGATGCATGGAATTCACTTGGCGAGAAAGCGTGATGAAAGGCGAGGCGGGACGCTCACTGGTTGGGGCCACCGTGGACAGGGTCGACGATCACCTTGGAGGCCGCAACGGCGGTCGGATTGAGCGTGGACCGGCCCCACGCCACCTCAACCGGCAGCCGGGCAAAATCGACGATCGTGCCGTCGCGGCTGTAGCAGCTCAGATCAAGCGTCGATCCCATGAAGATGCAATCGACCGGACACGGCTCCACGCAGAGCGCACAGAACATGCACTTCGAGTAGTCGATCGCGAAGCCGCTGACCTGAAAGCCCTTGCCGCCGCTGACACGCTCCTTGCCGATGTAGATGCAATCGACAGGACAGGCCTTGGCACACTGATCGCAGGCGATGCACGTAGTGAGGTCGTAGCGGTGGAAGCCCCGATAGCGGGCAGCCACCGGCGCCGGGAGCTCCGGATATTCGAAATGCTCTGTAAACGTCCTGCGTTTTTGGTCGTAGGTGCTGCTGAAAACACGCAGCGTTACCAGCATGCCGTCCGCCACTGTCCGTATGGCGGTGAACAGATTCCGAAACCACTCACGCATGGCACTTCCAGTAGAAGGTGCATCCGCAACGCGTCAGCCCTGTCTACGGGCCCGGAATGGTCTTACCACGCAGCGGAGGCTCGGCCAGAGTATAGGGACGGGCCTCCCATCAACAAGCGGCGCCGCTGTTTTCAGGCTCACAAACGCCATTACCAGGGAACTGCCAGGGAACCGCCAGAGAACTGCCAGGGAATGGTGCCGGGGTGCAAGCCATTATCGACTCCCGATGCACAGGCTCCGGAAGGTCCCCGCCGTTGCCCAAGTGTCCACCGGGCAATTCGCCTTTTTTCTGGGAGCATTCGCGGGTTTTCGCGATGTCCTGATGGTGTTCCCCGATGGTCCGAATTGGCGTTTAGGCCGAGCATCATCGCTTTTTCAGTTCGCTGTCCCGCACGAAACGCAGTCCGTTGGCCCGAAAATTGCTTGACCAAGCCGCTTAATCCTCTACATTTAAAAGTGTCGAGACACCGCATCTTGCCTGTCCTCCGCCATCGTGGCGGTCGGTGGAACCGAGCGGCGGCGTATTCGAGTGTTTTTGCAAGCTTCTCTGTTGGACCGCCAAGGAAGGTTTCAATGTTGGTCCTGTCGCGGAAAAAAGACGAGAGCATCGTCATCAACAACGACATCACGATCGTTGTAGTGGAAATCCGCGGAGACAAGGTCCGTCTCGGAGTCGAGGCACCGAAGGAAGTTCCCGTGCATAGGCAGGAAGTGTTTGAGGCTATTGCACGGGGCGAGACGGTGGTCGAATCGGTCGACGTCGATGCCGGAAAGTCTCGCAGTGCGGAAGATTCAACCCCGCCTGCAGCGAGCTGAGGCGGGCTGTTAGCCACGCCTTACAGGAACCGCACGGAAAGTCAAAACCCGCTGTTTCGTGTGCCGTTGCTGACAGACTAGTCGAACCTGCAGTTCACGGTATGCTTTGGGGACGTGCGGCCCTGTCGTCTAGGGGCCTAGGACACTGGCCTTTCACGCCGGTAACACGGGTTCGAATCCCGTCAGGGTCATTTGCTCGCACTCTCAATCCGCACGCGTTCGCAGGCCGGTCCGCTCCCGGCTGTTTCCTTTCCCGATGAGTTTGTCGATCCATCGGTCCTTGTGATCTGTTCCGAAAGATCCGTTCTCTAAAGGTCCGTTTCCACGAAAAGGTCCGTTTCCACGAAAAGGTCCGTTTCCACGAAAAGGTCCGTTTCCACGAAAAGGTCCGTTTCCACGAAAAGGTCCGTTTCCACCAAAAGGTCCGTTCCCACTATGGCCGACTGCTACGACGCCGTGCTGCTGGTTTCGTTTGGCGGCCCCGACGGCCCGGATGACGTGATGCCGTTTCTGGAGAACGTGCTTCGAGGCCGCAACGTCCCGAGGGAACGGATGGTAGAGGTGGCCGAGCACTACCAGCACTTTGGCGGCAAAAGTCCGATCAATGAACAAAACCTTGCATTGCTTGCCGCTCTGCGTGAAGAACTCGACCGCCGAGGTCCTCACCTGCCCGTGTACTGGGGCAATCGCAACTGGCATCCGCTGCTCACCGATACGATCCGTGAGATGGCAGATGCCGGCGTGAAGCGTGCGATCGCTTTTGTCACCAGCGCATACAGCAGCTACTCCGGTTGTCGCCAATACCGGGAGAACATCGCGGCCGCCTGTGCGGCGGTGGGCGAGCGGGCGCCTCAGATCGACAAAATTCGCGTGTTCTTCAACCACCCGGGCTTTGTCGGGCCGATGGCCGACAATGTCACGCGGGCGCTCGGTCAGTTTCCTGAAAATGCCCGAGGACAGGTTCCCGTTCTCTTCACTGCACACAGCATTCCCACGTCGATGGCTGACGGATGCCGGTATGGAGCCCAACTCGCCGAGGCCTGTCGTCTCGTTGCGGAGCGGACCGGGGTCAGCGAATGGAAGCTTGTTTACCAGAGTCGGAGTGGTCCGCCGACGCAGCCCTGGCTCGAGCCAGACATCTGCGACGCGATCCGTGATCTTCATGCCAGCGGTGGCCGCCATGTGGTGATCGCACCGATCGGATTCATTTCCGACCACATGGAAGTGCTGTACGATCTCGATACCGAGGCCGCCGATCTCTGCCGTGAACTGGGGGTGGAAATGGTGCGTGCGGCCACGGTCGGAACCGATCCCGTCTTCATCGGAATGGTTCGTGACCTGATCGCGGAACGCAACGGAATGACGGCCGAAAGGGTGGCTGTTGGTCACTTGCCCGCCAGTCACGACGTGTGCCCCCTGGACTGCTGCCCAGCACCGGCAGGCCGCCCTGCCGGCCGGCCCGCATGACGGGTGTGCCCGGCCAGCCCGGGCTGGCCATCGTGCACGGCGCTGCGGCTGGGTCCGCTGCCATGACTACGACGGCCGGAGTCTCACAGACCATCGAGACAAGCCCCTGGGAATGCGTTTCACTCGTCCACGGGTTCCTTGCCCATTCGCTGATGATGAACGTGCTGGGGCATCGACTCGACCGCCGCGGCTACCTCGCCAAGCCCTGGGGCTACTGGAACATGCGTCGCTCGATTCTCGAGCATGCCGAAGCCTTCAGCCGCGAACTGGCCAGCCTCGACGCCGACCGGGCCGTTGGCACAATCCACCTTGTCACGCACAGCATGGGAGGAATCATCGCCCGCGCAGCGCTCGAGCGATACCGCCCGCGCAAGCTCGGCCGATTCGTGATGCTCGCGCCGCCCAACCGCGGGTCCTTCGTCGCTACCGCCATGGCTGGCTTGATCGGAGGAATGCTCAAGCCGGTGGCTGAACTGACGACCGCCCCGGACAGCCTCGTCAATTCGCTCGGCATGCCGCTGGGCATCGATGTCGGCGTGATTGCTGCCTCACGCGATGCCCTCGTTGCCCCCGAGAGCACGCGGCCCGACGTGCCCCATGCCCACGTGACGATTCCCTGCCTCCACTCGAGCCTGTTATTTCGCCGTGACGCCGCCGATCTCGTGGCGGCATTTCTGGCCAGCGGTGCATTTCCACAGCCGGCGAACCGCGTCTGAGCCACGCGTTTGCAGCCTTCCGCCATGGAGAAAATCCCTGATGCAGATCGCTTGTCGTCTCGTTGGAGCGTCCGGCCTGGTCGTGGGCCCTTTGGGGCTGGGCTGCTGGCCGCTGGCAGGCATGACGCGCCTCGGCGTCACGTCCAGCATGGCTGCGGCCACGGTGGCGGCGGCACTCGATGCCGGCATCTCGCACCTCGACACGGCCTACTGCTACGGCGAGGCGGGCGAGAGCGAACGGGCGATCGCCCAGGCGCTGGTCGGCCGTCGGCGCGACGCGGCGGTCATTGCCACCAAGTGCGGCATCCACTGGGAGCCGGGCCGAAAGCAGTGCGTTGACGGACGGCCGGAGACGATCCGGGCGGAAGTCGACCAAAGCCTGGCCCGGCTAGGCACCGACCACGTCGACCTCCTCTACCTGCACGCTCCAGACCCATCCATCGCGATCGAGGAATCAGCCGGCGCTTTGGCCCAGCTGCTCACGGCGGGAAAAACCCGCGCGGTCGGAGTTTCCAACGTTTCGCTCACCCAACTCGAACGCTTCGCTGCGGCGTGCCCCCTCTCAGCCTGCCAGATGCACTACAACATGCTGCAACGCGAGATCGAAGCAGAGATCCTGCCGTGGTGCCGCGAACGGCGTGTGGCGATGTTTGTCTACTGGCCGCTCATGAAGGGTCTGCTGACCGGTGGCATGGCTCGCGATCTCGTGTTTCCCGCCACGGACAGCCGCCATAAATACCCGATGTTCAACGGGCAGGAGTTTCAGCGCAACCTCGATTTTGTGGATGCGCTGCAGCCTGTGGCCCGCCGCCTCCGCTGCACCCTGCCCGACCTCGTGCTCTCCTGGACCGCCGAGCAGCCCGGAATTACATGCGTGCTCTTCGGAGCCACTTCGCCGGAGCAGGTCGGCGTCAACGCTCGGGCGATTCGCTGCGAACTCGACGACGAGAGCCGCAAATCGATCGCCGAGGCGATCCGCCAACGCGGCCCGGTCGCGAACCGGCGGGCGGTGTGAACGACCGACATCGCGTTGAGCGGTCTTTTTCAGCCAATCGTCGTTCGGCACGCCAAAGCTGAGAGGCCGCCAGTCACGCGGCCCCAATCGTGTCCGGCTGAAACGCCTTCACGCTCACGTACGACTGCCGCACCTTGAGGCATGTCTGGCGGAACGGTTCGGGACGGCTCACTCCCGACAGGCGAAGCGTCTCGATCGTGCCGCGTCGAAATACGAGATCGCCGCAGTCATACCACTCCTGACCGGGTTTCACGATCAGGTCGATCGCATCAAACCTATCGAGATCGACATACTGCTCCACCTTTGGGCTGATGCCCCGCTCCACGGTGACCCGACGGTTCGTGAGTCGATACCGGCGAATCGCCCACGGAAGCCTCATCGTCAGATACAGCATCATGCCGAGCGGAATCGTTGCCAGCAGTGCAAGTCGACCGACAGATACCGGCCCGAAGCCGTCTTTGATTCGGTACAGCCGTCCCAGCCACTGCCCGAGAGATGTAGCCCCCACGGACGGCCAGACCGTCATAACCGTAGCTTCGGAAACGGCGGGCGGAGCGACTCCGGCAATAGACTGCAACATCATGACAAACCACCTGAGGGCTTCGAAAAAGGGTCGATGACCACCTCAAACTCCAGCATGGTACCGTGCCTCCCAAACCGCGAAAGGGGCACCGCCCTCATGGGCCACTCCAAGACTTATCCAAGACTTATCCAAGACTTATCCAAGAAGACTTATCCAAGGCCGAAAAGCCGGTCACAGAAAGCCGAAAAAGGAAGCCAAAAAAGGAAGCCGAAAAAACCATGCATAAAAAAAGAAACCCGCTGGGGCTCGGCCGAGCCCCAGCGGGTCCTGTTATTCACTGGATCGTGGCAGTTGTGCCAGAAGCCGGGACGAATCCCAGTATCTAGCTATCTCTTTCGGCGGCTTCTCCCGCACTAGCAAACACCAACAGGTTGTGAAACCTGCCGGCATTCGAGCGACGGAAGCACGATCGTCTCCAC
>JBIIMX010000518.1:0-2752 GCA_044337765.1 Pirellulales bacterium
GGGGAAACTCGCTTGACGAGATGAACTTCTGCATCAGTCGCGAAACCTTTCTCCCCTTCGCCCCACACCGCCCCACCCCATCGGCAAGGGCCCGCAAAAGCGACGTCGAAACAGGCAGCGCCGGTCCCGAAAACCAAGACAGGAGTTCACGCTGACTCAGCGGCCGCGGGTCCGTCACATTCAAGATGGAGCATCCCGCGGCCGGAGTCCTCTCGACACCATCCTGGATTGCAAGCAAGGCCTGTTCGATCGCACACATGCTGTGTGACGGCGGCGGACAGAGCCGTATTTTCAGGCGTGTGCACGGCAGGAAAACCCGCTTCGCAACTTCCTGCAGGTGGCTGCGGTCGTAGATTGCCGCGAACCGCAGCACGGACAGGCTGCGAAAAGGCTCGGCGATCAGCAGTTGCTCCGCTCGCAGTTTGGAGGCTGCGTAGGGCGACTCCTCGGGACTCGTCCTATGCGTCGGGTCGAGCAACTCATACACGGCGACGGACGATGCGTGCACGAAACGCACTGCGGAGATCCGCCCCTCGGCTCGCAGCGCTGCCACGAGATTGCCTGTGGTGGTGGTATTGGCCAGAAGCAGGTCATCGAGCGAAAGACCGCGGAAGTTGTGGGCCCGGGCCGCGAGGTGCACGACGCTGTCGATGTCGCCCACCGCACGCACGGCAGTGCGTGTGGCCTCCCTGTCCGTGAGATCGCAGGCCGCATCGGCACCCGGATGCCGGCCCATCGTCAAGACCTCATGGCCGCGAGCCCGCAATGACACAACCGCCGCCGAGCCCAGATACCCGGATCCACCGGTGATAAGAATCCTCATTCGGTGACCGAGGCTTCTTGGCACAGATCCCTGAACGTGACGAAGGAAAACCCGTCGTCTTTCAGGAGTTGGATGAGTTTGTCAAGTTTGCGTTCCACGCCGGCCCTCCCCAGCCCAAACCGCAATTGCTGCGGGTAGGAAAGGCTGGCGACCGAGGCAGGCCGCGGTTGACGCGACAACTCGAACGGGTGGATGTAGAGCACGTACAGCGGGTGGCTCCGCACGTAGGCTTGAATCAGCGGCCGCATGACGGCCCACGGGGCGATCCGCAGATATCCGCCTCCCGAGACCGGCAACCGCTTCCCGAGTACCGGCAGCGTGCTCACCTCGAGCTCGTGAAAGCCATGCTGCACGAAATGCCCCGGCGACACCGCCTCGAAGTCGCTGACGTCCAGACTGCCGTAGAGGGGGTGCCCGGCGAAATCGATGCGGCTGGAGTCGTAGGTGTAGCCCGCCTTTCGCACCTCCTCCAGTCGCACCCGATCGATGCTGAAGCATGGCGCGCGGAATCCCTGCACGCTTCCCTGCACGACGTCTTCCAGCACAGCCTTGCTCTGCGTCAGGTCGGCTGAGAATTCATCGACCGTCATCTTCAGCGGCCGCTTGTGTGCCACGCCGTGCGACGCGATCTCATGCCCCGCCGCCGCCATGGCCCGGAGTGTCCCGCCCAGACGGTCCGCAAGTTCGCTCAGTACGAAGAAGGTCGTACGGATCGAATGCCGCTCGAGAAGCGACAGGTAGACATCGAGCCCGTCCAGCATGCTCGACGAACGATCCGTCGCCAGAGCGGAAAAATAGTCGAGGTGGTACCAGTCCTCGACATCCATGCTGAGCACCGCGTATCGCTTCACGGCGTCATGCTCCTCGACTCAGCTGGCTCCACACTTCTCATCGGCGATCCGCTCGGCCGTCCACGCCCGGTCGAGGATCCTGTTCGGGCGTCTGCCCCGGTTTTGGCTCGAACGGCGGCAACGCGAAGACCCGCAGCGCGTACCCATAGCGCCCGTTTCCCGGGAGTTTCACGGGCAGCTCACGGGCCAGGTCGATGATCGGGAAGCGCTTGGGATCACCCCAGACGGCGAGATAGGCGATCTTGTGCTCTCGCAGTTGTCGTTCCTGCTCCTCCGTCGACGCGCCTGGGAGCATGCCGTAATACCGCGCGTCGAGGTAATAGGCGATGCTGTTGGTGATACCCCACTCCAGATCGGAGGCGATTCGTGCGCCGGGAGGGATCTCAGGCTTCAGCTGCGCAGCTACCGCAGGCGTCACCTCCAGAACATGGTCCCAGAGACGGACGAGAATATAGGCCGGCCAGAGCGAGAAGGAAATCACCGCCACGACGGGCCACACCTTGCTCCACGGGCCGCGTCGTAGGATCGGCAGAGTGGTGACGAGCAGGCCAGCGGCCACCGCCAGCAAGAACGTCATCAGCCAGAAGTATCGCTCCTGGATGAAAATCAGGAGATAGCCTGACGGGTAGAGCAGCAGCGTGCCAAGCAGGATCACACAGCGGTCACGGGCTGCGCCGGAAGGCACAAAGCGGTAGGACAACAGCAATCCGAGGAGCACCAACGGCGATACCCAGACGAAGCGAATGAGTGTCCAGAGCAACCGGACGAGGTTGTGGGAGAAGTGGGCCAGCGCCTCGCGGCATCGGTCCAACACACCCGGCGATGGCGCACCGGTTGCCGGCGTTGTGGCACCGACGGGCCGGGGCCGCGGCGCGTCTTCCGCCTTCGCAGGGGACCTGCCGGCCTGCCTGGCTGCGGGCTTCAGCTCCTTTTTTCTCCGCACCACGTTGTCCGGCGTGCGCAGATCGGTGGGATCCTCCCAGGCGCTGATGGCAGTGGCATTGGAAGGAGGAAACAGTCCGCCACCCCGGAAGAGCCCGCCACCACCGCCTTTGAAGAGACTGAACTGATAGGAACC
>JBIIMX010000519.1:0-2747 GCA_044337765.1 Pirellulales bacterium
CCTCGAAGAGCAGCGTGCCTGCCACCGGAAACAACTGAGACCGCATTTTGAGCCACGGATCGTCCGACGGCTTCGGCTGGAGACGGGCCAGAGCCGGCATGCCGACCATGATGAGCGTGGCCAACAACGCGGCAACGGGCAGATGCGACACCTTGGAGAAATTCATGTCTTTTTCTTGAACATCCAGGAACTTGCACAAATGCTCCAAGAGCCGTGGACGGGACCCGGAGATACCTCTGCGAAGAACTCCTGAGACAAAGAACTCATGAGACCGACCCCCCCAATGATACCAGACTGTTCGCCACAGGCCCACGGCGCACACGCCCGACCGTTAAGGCTGGACAAATCGCAAGCAACGATGGCAATTTGGGAGCCGATCGCTCAACGACATACCATCCAACGGCGTCCGATGAACCGGCCTACGCCGAGGGCTTCTCTGCAATCAAAGCCCCGAGTGTAAGCGACGGGATCGGTCTCACGCCCGGCTGACTCGCGACGTTCACATGCCGGATTCAGTTTTTCCCGGCCACGCCGCTGCCAGCAGCATCGTCGCTGAATGGATGTCGACGATCGCCTCCAAATCCTGACAGTAACCGCCGCCGCAGACGATGGCCACCGGCGCGGCCGCTGCCCGGGCGGCCTCCAGCACCATCCGGTCGCGTTCGAGCAATCCGGCCTTCGTGAGCCGGAGGCGGCCGAGCCGATCCCCCTCGTAGGGATCAGCTCCGGCGATGTAGAGCACCAGATCGGCACGGGCCCGGTCGAACGACTCCACGAGCGCGGCCGCGAGCGCCCGCAGATATTCGTCATCGCCCGTGCCATCCTCGAGAGCGACGTCAAGCGAACTGGGGAATTTCCTCAGCGGAAAATTGCGGGCTCCATGCAGCGATGTCGTGAACACAGTCGGGTCGCCGGCAAAGATCTCCGCCGTTCCATTCCCCTGGTGAACGTCGCAGTCGAGAATCAACACCCGCGTCACGACACCCCGCGCCTGCATTTCCCGCGCGGCCACGGCGGTATCGTTGAAGACGCAATACCCCTCTCCCCAATCGGAGCCGGCGTGGTGCGTGCCGCCGGCAAGGCTGGCCGCAATTCCGTCCTGAATCGCAGCAGCCGCCGCGTCGACGGCCGCCCCCGTGCTGCGAAGCGACCGCTCGATCAGTTCCGGGCTCCAGGGAAATCCGATCCTGCGAACCTCCTCCCGCGAGAGCGTGCCGCCAATCACCCGGCCAAGATAGTCCCGCGAATGCGCGCGAAGCAGTTCATCGTCCGTGGCGGCGTGCGGTTCGATGAACTCAAGCGCGG
The DNA here is from genome assembly GCA_044337765.1 of Pirellulales bacterium. Classification (GTDB taxonomy): domain Bacteria; phylum Planctomycetota; class Planctomycetia; order Pirellulales; family UBA1268; genus CAMCQY01. Next base: position 1,306 of record JBIIMX010000519.1, read on the forward strand.
CACCGGCCGTCGCATGCTTCACCAGCCGCCGCCTCAGGAGCGAGTATTTGTCGATCGGAAACCGGTGACCGTCCGGCAGCGGCAGCGGGTACCGATCGCAGGGGAAGACTCTCATGCCGGGGCATTGTATGGCTTCGGCGGCCGTTGACCGCTGCGCTCGGCCGCAGCATTTCGTGCCTTGTTTCTGTGCAGCCCGCGCGACACAGCCCACGGGCATCGATTTGCAATTCAATTTTTCCCGCCCAAAAAACGCTGCTTCTCGGCTCGGCGAGAGACCATCGGACAAATGGCACGCGACGTGCAGTGCATGTCGTGTCCTGCATCTCGAACATCAAAACGGCCGTCTTGCAACTGCTGAACTTCCGGCTGCGGCGGTCTTAGCGTGTCCCAGGCGTGGAGCATTCTCCGATGCATCGCGTTCCCAATCCACCAAAACTTCCGGTGATTGCTGCGGCTGACAACCGGTCGCGCGGCGGGCTCAGGTCCTCAAAAGCACGGCTTGGGGCGATCCTCGTCGTCCTTTTCGCTTCGTGCTGCACGAGCGCGGCCGACGGCAGGGCTGAAGAGTCAACTAGCCTGCCGAATATCGTCGTGGTCGGCGCAAGCCCAGCGCGTGCTGCAGTCATTCGTGAGCATGCGGAAACGATCCGGAGCCAGGTTTTTTCCCAACTCCTTGGCGAGGCACACCCGAAGCCCTGGCTCGCCCGCTGTGAGATCCACGTCCATCTCTCCTGCGACTCTTTCGAGCAGGCGGTGGGCGGCTCTCCCGCAGAGGCCCGTGGCGCGACATCGCTCGAATTTTCTGGTGACCGCATCATCGCCCGCAGGATCGACGTCATGGGTGACGGTCCGGCGATCGTGCCGGATGCCATCGATCATGAACTGGTGCACGTGGTGCTCGCCGACCATTTCACCCACGCGGCACCACCGCGATGGGCCGACGAGGGCCTGGCGTTGCTGTTCGACCCGGCGGAGAAGCAGCGGGGGCATGAGGCCGATTTTCAGGATGCCCACCGTCGCGGCCTTACCTGGTCGGCCGTTGAACTCTTGGAACTCGAGGAGTACCCCGCCGACTCGGGACGGCAGCGGGTCTTCTACGGCCAGAGTGCGGCGCTCGTCCGCTGGCTGATCGCCCGCCGCGATGCGGCCACCTTCATCCGATTTCTTGACGACGCGTCGAACGTTGGCATGGAGGCCGCGCTCGACCGTCACTACGAGATCCCGTCGTTGGTTTCCGTCTCATCCGCTTGGAAGGAGGTGGCTCCCATCAACACCATTGGTCTGGCAAATCGTCATCGATGATCCGGGGCGACCGCCTCGGGCATCGGAATCTTTACAACCGTGTAGAAACACCGAGGGCCCGGTGCGATTCGTCGCACCGGGCCCGTCAACTTTTCGTCTCCAAGGGGTCTTACTCCCTGTGGCGGCAAGTTTTTAAGTTG
>JBIIMX010000520.1:0-2735 GCA_044337765.1 Pirellulales bacterium
TGCCACGTGCCGTAGATGTAGTTCACACCCCAGCGGCCAAACCAACTGCCGTCCGCCTGCTGGGTGCGGCGCAGGTAGACGATCGCGCGATCGATGGAAGAACGGCCCGTTCGCAGTCCGAGTTTGCCAAAGGCCTCGAGCACCCGACCGGCCAGATCGGGCGAACTGGGATCGATCATCGCGTTGTGATCGGCAAACGGCACCTTGCAGAGCAGCTCCATGTTGTTGTCACGGTCGAACGCACCCCAGCCGCCGTCGGAACTCTGCATCGATTCGAGCCAGACGACAGCTCGGCCAATGACAGCCTGCACCCGGGCGAGCCTCCGGACGGACTCGGATGCTTGAGCGGAGGCGGCCCCATCCGCTGCGGCCACCGACTCCCGCCATGTCGCCAACGCGATAAGAACCATCGCAGTATCGTCGACGTCGGGGTAGAAACGGTTGGCGTACTGGAAGCACCAGCCGGACGGGGCTACCGCGGCGGCAGCGTGCGTCCAATCGCCGGCCCGACGGATCTCACGGTCGAGCAGCCAGTCGACCGCTGCCGCAAGCGCGTCGGCAACGCGACTCTCCGACGCAATTTCCGCACTGTCATCCAGACCACCCCCGCGTAGCCGACGGCCGGCAACGAGGGCATCAGACAGGGCACGCAGCGAGATCGCGGTGTCCCACACCGGAGAGCGGCAGGGCTCGAGTCGGGTCGTGCCATCCGGCTCGTGTTCCACCAGGCGGTCCAGCTGCCGCCAGCACTCCTGCAACTCGGCGGAGTCGTCATCACACCCCATGGCCCGCAGGGCCACAATGCTCCAGACAATGGGCGGAAAGATCGCGCCCAGGCCATCGCTGCCGTCAAAACGCTCCAGCATCCAACGCCGACAGGCGGCTACGGCGCGGCTGCGCAGCGGGCGAAAGCCGGCCGTGTCGCAGGCCTTCAGCAGCCAATCGACGCCGCGAAAGAAACGTGCCCAACCACCGCTGCCGCCAGCCGGGGCGGGGCCGCTCCGGCCAACCGCCGATGCGAACAGTTCGCTGATTCCCTGCTCGGCGGAAATCTTTCGAACCGGCTTGAAGGCCCACATGAGCGACAGAGGCACGATCATCGTCCGAGACCAGGCCGATACACGGTGCAGATTGACGGGAAACCAGTCCGGCAGCAGCACCATCTCGGGCGGCACGGCCGGACAGTCGGCATACGACATCTGGCCCAGCAGCGCCAGGTAGAACTTCGTGAAACTGTTGACAGCCCACGGACCGCCGGCCCGTTCGATGGCGGCACGGGCGCGGGAAAGGGGTTCGCTGTGCTGGTCGTGGCCGGTCAGCTTGAGCGCGAGATAGGCCTTGACGCTGGCACTGACATCGACCGGACCACCCGGATGGATGGCCCAGCCGCCGGCGGGCAATTGCTCGTTCAGGATTCGCTGGACGGCTCCGGCAATCTCGGGCCGATGCATCCGGCCAGCCCACGTGAGGATCAGAATGTATTCACTTTCGAGGATCGTGTCTCCCTCGAGAGGACCGCGCCAATGGCCATCGGGGGCCTGACGTGCCAACAGCCACGAGGTCGTAGCGTCGATCACCTCGCCATGCGTTCGCGGGTCGATCACCTCGCCATGCGTTCGCGGGTCGAACGCCTCGCCATGCGTTCGCGGGTCGAACGCCTCACGCGACGCAGGGTCTGAGGCGGCGTTATCGCGGGCCTGACGCTGCGGGCCATGCAAAGCGGCGACGCCTGCCGCCGTGTTTACGACGTCGCCCCTTCTCACGGGGGCATCGATGTCGAGCGTGGTCGCGCCTGCATCCATCCTTGGTCCGGTGAAGCTCATAAAACCATTCCTGCTGCACGCTTGAGGCGGCGATCCGTCACCGCGAACCCGGCAAGCACGTGATGGGAGGATAGAGAACGGCGAGAACATCGACAAGCGGGAAACAAGGGGCTGTGAAGACCGATGCCGGACGTTTCGGCGGTCCGAACAGCCAGCCGCACATCCAGGAAAGCTGGGTCGACTTTGCAGCCCTCTTTGCAGCTTTCTGCGCAGCCCTTTGTGCGTTTACCCTTCAACATGTTGGGTAGCTGACGGGGCGACGGAATGGGGCTGAGCTTCGGTCGCGGCTGCCTCCGGCAGCAGAAATGTTACCCGCGTTCCATGCCCCGGACGGGATTCGAGCAGCACAGTGCCACCGCTCGATTCCGCCAGTCTCCATGCCTTCGGCAGCCCGTGCCCGGCCCCACGCCCCGCCTCGCGACCGCTGTAAAAAGGGTCGAACGCCCGCCGCGTCGCCTCGAACGACATGCCACGACCGTCATCTGCGACGGTAACCTCACACCATCCCCCGTGCTGTGGCGGCCGGCGAGTCACTTCGAGCACCACGCGGCCACCGGCAGCCACGGCCTCGAGGGCATTGACCACCACGACCCGGATCGCCTCCTCGATCTGCACGCGGTCGACGAACACAGCCTGAGGCACCGGCGGCGGGCTGTATTCGAGCCGGCCTCCCCGCGCGACGGCTTGGCCACGCACCGACTCAATAACGGCGGCGATGATCCCTCCCACATCCGCCAGTTCGCGCCGCGGCTTTGGTGGCCGAGCGAAGAGCATCAGTCCGCCGATCATGTCACGGGCCCGGAACGACTGATCGACGATGGTGGAGAGCCGACGGCGACGCTCCGGATCGCTCTCCTCCAGCAGGAGCGCCTGGGCTCGCGTGGCGATGTTGGCGAGAGGATTGTTGATCTC
>JBIIMX010000521.1:0-2728 GCA_044337765.1 Pirellulales bacterium
TGCTCTCGCCGCTCATCGCCCTTGCGACCGCGGCAGCCGAACCGACAGCCGTCGCCGATCCGAAAATCGCCGCGACCAGGTGGGAGCAGCCCGTGGAACGGATGCCCGTCGTCAGCAAAGAGGCCGCAGCGGCCCGGCCAGCCGTCGAGCCATTCCACGTGCCGGACGGCTTCGAGGTGGAGCGGCTCTTCGTGGTGCCCAAGAACGAACTCGGCTCGTGGGTCTGCATCACCACCGATCCGAAGGGCCGGCTGATCGCCAGCGACCAGGGCGACAAGGGACTGGTGCGGATCACTCCGGCGGCGCTCGACGGCTCAGGGCAGACGCTCGTCGAAAAGATCCCGGTGCCGCTGACCGCGGCGCAAGGGCTGCTGTGGGCCTTCGACAGCCTCTACGTCGTCTGCAACGGCGGACCCGGCAGCGGGCTCTACCGTGTCACCGATTCCGACGCCGACGACACGCTCGACAAGGTCGAGAAGCTCCACACGTTCGAAGGCGGCGGCGAACATGGTCCGCACGCCATCCGGCTCTCACCCGACGGAACAAAACTCTTCATCGTCTGCGGCAATCACACGAAGGTGCCATTCGCGATCAAGAACGTCACCGAGCCGCAAACGCTTGCAGGCATCCGCTCCACGCAGCGGCGGGTGGCATTGCCGCCGGAGGGCACGAGCCGGCTGCCGGCCAACTGGGACGAGGATCAGATCATCCCGCGGATGTGGGATGCCAACGGCCATGCGACCGGCATCCTCGCGCCGGGTGGCTACGTCGTCAGCACCGACCCCGAGGGGAAGACCTGGGAGATCTGGAGTGGCGGGTACCGCAATGCCTACGACATTGCTTTCAACGCCGACGGGGAACTCTTCGTCTACGACTCCGACATGGAATGGGACTTCGGCTCGCCTTGGTACCGACCGACACGGGTGAACCATGCGACCAGCGGCAGCGAGCTCGGCTGGCGCAGCGGCACCGCTAACTGGCCCGCCTGCTATCCCGACAGCCTCCCGGCCTTGGTCGACATTGGCCCAGGCTCGCCGGTGGGCGTGGCCTTCGGATACGGCACGAAGTTCCCAGCCACGTACCAACGGGCGCTCTTCATCTGTGACTGGACCTTCGGCACGATGTATGCAATCCACCTCGAGACGGACGGCTCGACCTACAAGGGCACGAAAGAAGAATTCATCTCGCGGACGCCGCTTCCGCTGACCGACATGACGATCGGCACGGACGGCGCGATCTACTTCACCGTCGGTGGCCGCGGCGGCCAAAGCGAACTGTACCGCGTCCGCTACGCCGGCGATGAGGCGACCACGCCGGTCGATGCCAGAAACACGGCCCAGGTCGCCGAGCGGAAGCTGCGCCGCGACCTGGAGGCGTTGCATGTGCGGGCCGCCGATCCCGCCGCGGCGGTCAGTCTCGCCCTGCCGCACCTGTCGAGCCCTGACCGGTTCATTCGCTACGCGGCCCGCGTGGCGCTCGAGCATCAGCCGATCGAACTCTGGCAGGACAAGGCGCTCGCCGTGCAGGAGCCCCGCGGACGGATCGCGGGAGCGATCGCCCTCGCCCATCAGGCCGAGCCGTCGGCACAAGGGGCCCTGTTCGCCGCGCTCGACCGAGTCGATCTGGCGACGCTCGATACCGCGACCAAGGTCGATCTCGTGCGGGCGTATGAACTCGCCCTCATCCGCCTGGGCGAGCCTTCGACCGACGCCAAGGCCCGGATCGCGGCCCGGTTCGCCCCACTCTTTCCCTCTGGCAGCTTCGACCTCGACCGCGAACTATCGAGTCTGTTGGTCGCCGTGCGGGCGCCCGGAATCGTGACGAAGCTCGTCGGCATGCTCGCGGCGCCGAGCATCTCGGCCGGATCGACGAACCTCTCGGACAACGAAGACGCTCTGCGGCAGCTGATCGGCCGCAACGCCGGCTATGGTGGTGCCGTGCGGGCGGCGCTTGAAAAACGGTCCGACCTCCTGCAGATCCACTACGCCTACGCCCTCCGCACCGTCACCGAGAAAAACGCCTGGACGCTCGCCGACCGCAAGGGCTACCACGAGTGGTTCCCACGGGCGCAGGCGTGGGCGGGTGGCAACAGTTTCCGGAAGTTCCTCGTCAACATCGAGAACGAGAGCCTCGCGGGCTTGAGCGAGAACGAAAAACTGGCGCTGGAGACACTCGGCGCGCGAAAATCCTACACGCCACCGCCGCTGCCGAAGCCGGAGGGGCCGGGCCGCACGTGGACGGTGGAGGAGGTGCTGGCCGCCGCCGGACAGGAGGGCGACAAAGGACTCTCCAAGGGTCGGAGCTTCGAGCATGGCCAGCGGACGTTTGCTGCCGCCCGCTGCATCGTCTGCCATCGCTACGGCGAGGATGGCGGCGCCACCGGACCCGACCTCACGCAGGCCGCAGGCCGCTTCCAGCTCCAGGATCTGGTCGAGGCGATGGTGCATCCGAGCAAGGTCGTGTCGGACCAATACAAGGCGAGCATCGTGCAGACGGCCGAAGGCAAGGTCTACACCGGCCGGATCGTGAGCGAATCGCCCGAGACGATCACGGTCGTGACCGACCCTGAGGATGCCACGAAGTTCGTCGAGATCAAGCGTTCGGACATCGAGGAGATCCTGGCGTCGAATGAGTCGCTCATGCCCAAGGGCCTGCTCGACCAATTGAATGAGTCCGAGGTGCTCGACCTGCTGGCCTATACGCTCTCCCGCGGCAACAAGGGCGACGG
>JBIIMX010000522.1:0-2725 GCA_044337765.1 Pirellulales bacterium
GGCCCCACCCGATGCCCGCCTGCCACCGTGCCCTCTTTTTGGCGCTGCATGCCGCGACACTCGCCCTCGCGGCGTCGGCCTGGGCCACCGCCGCCGACCCGATCCTCTATTCAGCAGGCTTCGCCGACGGTAGCCGCGTGGCCGGTGGCCAACTGACGGAATGGCACGCTGCAGCGGCCGTCCCCAAGCTCAATGGCAAGCCGGTCTTCGATCCCGCCAACCCGGTCCGCTGGCTGCGGGTCGAAAAGCCCGCCGGCAGGCTCGTCGGCGACCCGCGGGCGGGCGACTCCTCCGGGGCGAGTTGCATCGAGTTTTGGGGAGGAGACCGGCTGCCCTGCATGGTCCAGGAATATCGCTCCGGCATGGAAAACTGGCGGGAACGGGAGCCGCCGCACCTCATCGTGAAGCCGCTGGTGGGCATCGACCTGCCAGGCAAGCCGCCTCGGGCCAGCCTGCGGATCGCGATCGATGCCATTCGCCGCATCGTATGGACTCCACGCGGCGGTGGGCGAACGGAACCCGCTACGATCCAACTGGCCGACGGCCGCACGATCGCATTTCGGTCGCTCCGTTGGAGCCAGCATGGCGTGCTCGTTCTCAACGATCAACGGACCGAGCGGATCGAGCTTGACGACATCTCGGAACTGCATCTGCCCGCGAGGGATGGCTGGGAGGCCTACTTCAACGCACTCTCGGTGCTCACCCCAGACGCCTCTTCGCAGCTCATGCGGCTGGAGACGACCGGCGGCCTCATCGCCACCACGTCGTTCGAACGGTTTCGGTCCACCGGCAACCCCGCCGATCCGCGGTCGTGGCAGCACCTCGTGCAGCCGGCCTGGTGCCTCGATCCGCTCTGGCTCGCGAATGACGAGATCAGGATGCGACGGTTTTTCCTGCCGCACGAGGTGCCTCTCTCCACGATCGCACCGGTGAGCGTCAAACGCGACTCGAAGTTTGGTGGCGGCTGGACCTGGCAGACCGATCGCAGCGTGCAAGGGACGCCGCTCGAGGCCAGACGCACGCCGCTCGACGTGAAGCCCACACCGTTCGGCTGGGGCTTTGGCGTGCAGGCGCGGTGCGACCTCGTCTTTCCACTGCCGACGATCGCGACCGCCTTTCGTTCGTCGGTCGCGGTCGACGCGGTCGCCCGCGGCGGCGGCTGCGTGAAGGCCTCCGTCCACGCCAATGACGCCGGCGAGCAGGCCCTTTGGCAGAGCGGTTTCCTTGTCGGCTCCACCGAGGTTGTCGATACCGGCAGCCTGCCGTTGGCTGGACCTGACGGGGGCCAGAAGAGCCTCGTGCTGGTGGCCGACATGGCCCACGAAGGCCGGCCTGCCGGCGCCGATCCCCACGATGTCCGGGACCTGGTCGACTGGCTCGAACCGGTGTTGTCGCTCGATCCAGTCAGGCTCAAGTCGGTCGTCCAGATGCGGTTGCCCGCTACCATCGCGGCGTGGCAGGGCTGGAGCCTCGACATGCCCGAGGCCGAACCGCTTGTCTTCAAAAACGCCGTCGACCCGGTCGCGCCCGCCGAAATCGCCGGGTATTGCCGGCAGGTGGTTCGCACCGGCACCGATCTGTCACTCGATCGCACGTGGACCGTAACTCCCGAATACCCGTATCTCGCGATTGCCGTTACGCGACCGCCCGGCACATCGGCCAGCCGATTCGAGATCCGCGTCGATGGTCGTTCGCTCGCCGTGGCCGACGTGCCGGAACGCAAGCCGGGGCAGATGCCGCCGCCGTTTCTGCTGCCGCTCGGCCGATTCGTCGGCACGACGATCGCCGTCGAACTCATCCACATGCCGACCGACGACAAGAGCCTCGTCGAGTGGCATGCGGCCGAGCCGATCGAGGATCCTGGCACGCGGTGGCAGCCCGTCGAACTCGTCGATCTCAAGTCGGAAGGAGGCTCGACCTTCACGCGGCTCGACGATGGCTCGGTCCTCGTGGGCGGCCCGTCGCTGGCGACCGACGTGCACACATGGCGGTTGCGGACCGACGCGGCGGCCATCACGGCGGTGCGGATCGAGCCAATTTATGACGCTTCGCTGCCGGCAGGCGGTCCGGGCCGGTCTGGCAACGGCACGTTCGTGTTGAGCGGCGTCGAGGCCGAACTGGTGCCGGCGGCGGGCGGAGGGCGGCCGCGGAAACTGCCGTTCAAGGCTGCCGCGTCGACCTACGCCTTTAACGGTTTCGGTCCGGAGGGCATGATCGACGAGAAGCCTGAGACCGGCTGGGGCATGCACCTGCATCCAAAGGATCAGCCGCTGGCGGCCATCCTGGTTTTCGCGGAGCCCGTTCGTATGGGCAACGATGCCTCGCTCACGCTCGTGACCCGCTACCTCTACCGCGAGCCGCAGCATGTGATCGGCCGGTTTCGACTTTCCGTGACGACCGATCCACAGCCCGCTCTCGGCCTTCCAGGCACGGTACTCAAGGACAGACTCGCGCAGCCCTAGACGCGAGTTCTCTTGGACAGAAGGTCTCTTGGACAGACATGTCGACCAACACCGAACAGGCCGAGCCCGATGAGACCGAGTCGCGCCGATCGACCGCTGCCGCGGCGTCGGAGACGAGCGCATTGGCGGAGACGCCCGCACCGGCAGCGGACGACACCGTATCGGCGGAAAACGACGCAAGGCTGCTCGAGGCGACGCGGCGAGGCGACCATGCGGCCTTCGAGAGCTTCGTACGGCGGCACGAGCGGATCATCAGCGGCTAT
>JBIIMX010000085.1:0-10674 GCA_044337765.1 Pirellulales bacterium
CGCCTTCGACCCACTGGAGGTCGAACTGCAGAGCCTTGCCATGTGGCGGACACTCGCCGCAGAAAAAGCGATCGCTCCGTCGAGGCCCGTGTCTCACCCGATCCGTCTCTCCTTCACCGACTGGCCGGCCACGGCGGGCCGCGATCCACAGGAGATCGTCGCCCTTGTGCCGCCCGGCATCGACGTCAATGATCGCCACCTCGACGCGATGGCGCGGCTGCTTGCGGCCTGCCCCGAGGCCAACATCGTCGAGCCATACTGCCGGGTGGTCGATGAGGAGACCGGCGCGGAGATGTCGTCGCTGCAACTGAAGAAGAAGGCGACGCCGCGGGAGGCCGCCCTGATCGCCGGCCCGCTGCCGCTCGTGGTGCGGGCGGGCGTGATCGCCGACCTGAGTCCGGCCTTGGCAACGGCCCCACCCGCCGAACTCTATGCCGCGTTCATGGCCGCCGCGGAAGAGGCTGGCACAGCCGTCCTATCCATACCGCTCGAGACCCACCGCAGCCGATTCGTGTCCGGGATCGAGCAGCGGGCGATCTGCAATCGGCTGTGGCTGCCGCTGGGTCGGAAGCGGCCGGCGAGAGAGAGCGTTTCCAACGCCGGCACGATTCCGCCACAGGCGCAGGAAAGCCCGAAGCGGCCGGCACAAGAGTCGTGGCAGCTCTGCGGAATGCTGAGCGACGACCCGTTCGTCGCGATCTCGATGTTCACGCCTGAGTGCCCGTATGGCGCACTGTCGCTTTTTCCAGAAGCGTTTCAGGAAAAACCGTCGCTGCACCTGATCCACATGGACCACTCGCTCCTCTGGGCGGCGTCGACGCTCCTTCCCCGGCGGCTCGCCGAGGCCCGAGAGCGTTGGCCGCAGGCCCGCTTCCGGCTCCTGGCTGCCGACGAGGCGGAGCTTCGCGGCCTGCTGGCTGCGGGCCTGCCGGCGATGCTGTGCAATCTCAACATGTTCGCCGACGAACGCGTCTTCCATCCGTTCCGGCCGGAGGCCGCATCGCAGACGACAGACGCGATCTGCATCGCGCCGCTCGACCTCCGCGAAAACCACCACCTCGCTCGCACGATCGGCTCGACCGGCATCGTGCATCATCGCTACGAAGGCATGGACGACGTCGGCGCCGAGGTCCGCAGGCTCCTGCCGCAGGCCACGTTTCTCAACGACACAGAGCAAGAGGAGCAGGGATTCTTCTATCCGTCCGATGAGCAGTTGGCGGGGTGGATCTGCCAGGCGGCCACGGGCCTGGCGCTGAGCGAGACGGGTGGCAGCTGCATCGCGACGGCGCAATACCTGCTCTGCGGCACGCCCGTGGTCACGGTGCCCAACGTCGGCGGCCGTGACCACTTCCTGAAACAGCCCTTCTTCGTGAGGGCCGACACGACGGCCGAGTCTGTGGCCGCGGCCATACGGGCGATCAAGGCCAGAAACCTCTCCCGACAAGAGGTGCACGAGGCCACAAAGACCATGTTCGTCGAGGCACGCAAATCATTTCTCGTCGACCTCAACGCCGCCATGCGCGACGTCTTTGGCAGTGGCCATCGGATCGACGACGTGTCGGGGCTCGTCGGCCAGGTGGTCCGCTACCGGCGGACCGTTGACGTGCTGCGGCCGCCTGACGCACCGCGGCAGGCCGCTGCCCCACGACACCGGCGGTGGCCTGCGTGGCTCACGCTCAATCGTCGCCGCGGTGAGAATCGCGAGTGATACGTCCTGCGGGCCCGAGGGTGTTGACCGCGACACGACTCCACCCTAAACCATCCTTAATGTTTTTTCTTACACACCATGGAACACCCGATGCGTTTGCAATCGCGAGCGAGTGAGTCTGTGTCGGCCGTGGCAATCATGGTCGTCGGGTTCGCGGGCATCATGATCCCGGGCCTGACGGGTTGCAGTTCCTCCGGCAAGCCAACCACGCAGTCCGGCAAGGCCGAGACGCAGACGACGCCATCGACTGCGCCGACAGCGAAAGCCGCCAAGGCCGCAGTGCCGGCGCCGCCTGCGTGGAAGGTCATCGCCCAAGAGGGCGCGAAGGCAACGCTCGCCATCGCGCCGGACGGCGTGATGAAGGTTGACATCGGGCAGCTGGGCGATGGAAAGGGCTGGCAGGTCCTCCTCGCCGGCCCTGGCGGCGCAATCAAGGCCAAGGAACGCTACACCGTTTCGTTTCGTGCCAAGGCCGCCACGCCGCGAACCATGGTCGTCAAGGCTAACCAGGGCAAGGAGCCCTGGGAGTCTTTGGGCCTGTTCAAGGAGGTGAATCTCACGGAACAGTGGCAGAGTTTCCGACTCGACTTCGAGTCGAAGCTGGACGAGCCGAAGACTCGCCTCGGATTCAATCTGGGTGAGAACGCCGCGGCTGTGGAAATCGCCGATCTCGACCTCGCACCACAGGCCTGGTTTTTCGGGGTGAGCAAAGACGCCGAGGCGACGCTTGAGACGCCCGCCGGGCTGCCGGCCGCCGCCCGCGTCACGATAGCCAAGGCCGCTGACGCCGAACGGCCGTGGGCCGTGCGGATCAACGGACCGTCCTTTCCGGTTTCAGAAGGCGAGGAACTCTATGCGTCCTTCCGCGCCCGCGCCGACGCGCCGCGACAGATCATCGCCACCGTGAACATGGCGAATCCACCCGGAAGTTCCCTCGGACTCCGCAAGCTTGTGGAACTCTCCACGGAGTGGAAGAGCTTTGGATTTGCATTCAAGCCCACGGCAAGCGATCCCGCCGCGCACCTTTTATTCCAACTCGGCGAGAGCGACGCCGCAGTGGAAGTGCAGTCGGCAAGCGTTCGGAACGCGGCGTGGAAGATCACCGCCATGAAAGACCACGAGGCGGTGCTGACGTTCCTCGACCGCGTTCCCGACGGGATGCGGGTCGAGTTCGGCCGGCTGCCGGAACTCAAGTCATCGCAGGTGCGACTGAGCTCGCAGCCGATGGAAGTGACGGCTGACGCGAAATGTCAGGTCTCGTTTCGCATCCGGGCGGACAAACCCCGCGAGGTCGTCTTCACCGTCCGGGAGGCGCAGGAGCCCTGGACGAACCTTGGCCTTTATGGCGTGATACCGGTCAAGGAGAAGTGGCAGTCGATCACCCGTGAGTTCACAGCGAAGGCCGATGCGTCGAACGCCGTATGGGCCTTTGACCTGGGCGGCAGCGACATTTCCGTCGAACTGGCCGACATGTCATTTGGGCCGGCGCCGGCGACGCCGGTGACCTCGCCTTCTGCCTCCCGGTAGGCACTCAGCGTTTGAACGAGAGCCACGTGGGCCAGCGGAGCAGCGGCCTCACCGCCGGGAGATCAGGCGTCCGAACGGGCACCTCCTCGGGTTGTGCGACGGGCACATGTGCCGGAGCTTCCGGCACCTTCAGCACGTCGACGGCACGTCGCCACCGGTTTACCTCACCGATGAGACCCGAGACGTCTTCGATCTCGTGCCCCGCGCCACACGCCTCACGCACTGCGGCGTTGACATCGTCGAGGAACTTTCTTCTGGCCGCCACGAACATCTGCTTCGTCGCCTCATGGACCTCTTCGCGGGCAAGATTCCGGGCCTTGAACTCCCGCACCGCCGCCGCCACCGATTCAGCCGTCGTCTCGGCCCTGATGAAATGGGGGCTTTTTAGAAAGTGGTCGCGGCCGCCGACGTTGGGGACCGTGACCACGGGCGTGCCGCAGAGCAGGTATTTTGCCGTCGCGACGCAGCTGTCGCCGCTCTCGTTGAGCGCGAGCCCGGTGGCCGCCTGACAGATCCAGTCCGCGACCTGCTTGTTGCCGGGGTAGAAAAAGCCCTCGCTCCGTTCGGGGGAGTCGGTGAGGTAGACCGCTCGAGACAGCCGTTGCCGCACCTCCGTGCCGACGTCCTCCATGCCCTCGTAGCGGTGGTGCACGATGCCGATCGAGTCGAGATCTCGCGCCAGGAAGTGATTCTCACGGACCGCCAGGGGGGCGATCGATATCGCGTCCATCGTCTGGCTCGCAGCCTCCGGACGGAACGGGTGAAACACCCGCTCGTCGGTAAACATATTGAGGTTGCCGAGCATGGCAGGCAGGCCCGCGGCACGAGCCGCGAGGAGATCGGTCTCGTCGGCAGCCAGCACGCGGAAGTGAGCCCGTGGCCATCGCTCGCGTGCCTCGGCGATGCGGCGGGGCAGGTCTGAGCGGGCGACCCAGCGGAGGGAGCTGTTCGTAGCGATCAGGTGGAGCGAGGGCCGATCGGCCAGTTCATCCGGAAAGAGCGAGAGCGCGCCGTAGGGGCACTCGGAACTGATCATCGAGATCGCCACGAAGGGCTCGGCGCTCAGCATGCCACAGAGCATGTTGACCTGCTCCAGAGGCCGGGCCGGCCTCTCTGGCGGCCGCTGGCGGGCCAGTGGCAGATTCAGACGGTTGCAGACCGCCCGCTGCTCGAGGCCAGGTACAAACCGGCTGCGATGGGTCACAAGCGGAATGGGCAGCACGCTCTTGCCCATCTCTTGGGCGGCAGCCATGAGCGAGCCGTAAAGGTTGTCGGGCGGTGCGGCCGCCAGAGCGGGCCCGAGGTCGGCGATCACACCGGCCCGTACCACGAGGGGCAGGGGACCGGTGATCAGCGCAGCCTCCCGCGGCGTTGCCTTCTTCAGCTGCAGCGACGACATCTCCGTGCCAGTCTCCGCCTCGGCCACCTGGCAGCATGGCTCGACGATGTCGGCCTGGCGACACGAGGCCAGCAGTCGTGCCATTGCCTGGACCTGCGACTCGGCCACGTCCACGCCCGCTGGAACGAGGGCGACGATCTCCTGCCGATCGCGAGCCGCCGCCACGGCCCAGTCGGTCAGGGCAAACCGAACGGTCTTCGTAGGCCGCTGGCCGGCCGGTCGACCTTTGTCAGAGGCGAATGAACGCCAGAGCACCAGATTCCGCAGCTCGACCTCCAGCGGATCGAAGGCGAGCCGCGCGGGCCGCAGGCCGCGCCGCAGAATCCCGGCGATCTTCTCGGCCATGGCGGCCGGCTCCGCGGGAAGCTCCGCCTGCGGCCAGTCCTCACGACGGATCAACTCGGACGTTCCACCGGTGAAGCTGACGAGGAAGGGGAGCTGGTTCTCCATCGCCTCGTAGGCCACATAGGGAGAGTTTTCCTGACGGGAGGGCATGATCGACAGCGTCTTCTTCTCCTTCAGCATCCGCAGGGCCTGCTGGGGATTGAGTGACTTAGAGTGACTGATACTAAAGGGCAGCCCCGCGGTCTCCTCATCGAATCGTTCCTGGGAGTATCCGGTGCCGAACCGGCCGAGGACGAGCACGTCGGGCCTCAGGTCGGTGGTGGCGGCGAGTTCCCGCAGGGCTTCGAGGAAGAGGTCGATGCCCTTGCGAGTCTCGACCCTTCCGAAAAACGCCAGGCACTCCGGCACCACGGCCCGGTCGAGCGGCCGGGTGAACGATTTGCTCTCTGGCTCCAGCACGTTCTGGAGCACAACGTGCCGGGCGGGCAACGCGTCGAGCTGCCGGTTCCACTCGATCAGGTAGGCGCTCGGGGAGACGACCATGTCGCAGAGCCGCTGGCCGATCAGCTCCTGCTGATAGGCACGCTCGTCCCACGGCGTGCCGTTGAACTCGTTATGCCACCGCGTGCCGCCGTGCGTCGTGATGGCCATCTGTGTGTCGGTGAACTCAAGCCCGGCCCGCTTGAGCATGCAGAACCGGGCTGCGAACCCCTGCGTATCGTGAAAGTGGAGCGAGTCGAACCGGCCGGCCCGGCGGACGGACTCGACGATGGCCGCCTCCACCTCATGAGATTCGAGCTGTCGGTTCGTGCGGGCTTCGATTCGGGAGACATAGTGCAGGCGGACGCCGAACGCTGCCCAGTATTCGAACCACAGCGGAGGCAGTTCCCGGGGCATGTGGAAGGGGCAGTAGAAGACGTCCACCTCGTGGCCGTGGGCCGCCTGCAGCTTCGCCAGCGACGACATGGCGGTGGCGATGCCGCCGTTGGGTGTGCCCGGCCCGCCCAGTTCGTAGGTGACGAAGCCAACGCGGATGCGTGCCTTTTCAGCCGCGGTCCGCTCGCCGATCATCGCCGTTAGGATTGCCGACTCTTGTTTGGTGGGCAGCCGCAGCATCCCCTCTGCGAGAAGCGCGGCAGTGGAATTTTTTGTCGCGCCCTCCATCGGCAGGCTGCCGTGCGACTCGATGTAACGGCGGTAGACCGCCATCTCGCCAAAATTCGTGCCCTCGCCCCGCTCCTGTTCGAAGGCCGAGAGGAGGCTCTTTCGCCACTTGAAGTGGTGCATGACCGCCCGGATCGGCACATGGGCCACGGAACGGCTGTTGCCAGGCAGGTGGTTGCCCCGCTGGTAGACGAAGTTGGCACCGACCCGTGCGAGCGGATACTTGCTCTTCCAGGCCGGCTTCTCGAGCCCCATGTCTTCGCAGAGGCCGACGTGGTGCATCGGAAAGAGCTTGTCGAGGTCGCTGTCGGCCCGCACCTCTGGCAGGCTCCCGTCGGCGGCCACCCGCTGCAGCATCGTGGCGTAGAGCTCTTCGATACCGGCGGCTTCGAGGGCCCCCACCATCTCCGCCAGGCCACGGGTGGGCATTTCAAGCAGTTCGTCGGCGTCGGCAAACACCACCCACTCGCCGACGTGGCGGCGGGCGATGGCGGTGATCTCGTCGCACTTGAGCGACTTGCAGAACGGCTTGTTCACCCACCGCGAGCATTCGACGCCCGGCAGGCTGGCCAGCATCGCCAGGTTCTCGCGACTCCACGTGCCGTGCATCACGAGGTGGAATCGGTCGACTCCCAGCCGCCGATACCAGTGCACGAAATGGGGCAGCAGGTCGGCGTCCGTCTCGCAAACAAACGAGATCAGCCGGAATCCTTTGGTTTGATTGGGCTGCGGCATCATCGCTGGTTATCGAAATGGTTGCCGGTACTGGAGCCGGCGGCGAGACTTTAAAAGTCGCCAGAAAAAACACGCTTGCTCGCCTACCGAATGCCTCTAGTTTACATTCTCTCCAGCGAGTGAGCCACGTCACTGCAGACGGCCCTGATCACCCAACGGACTCGCTGGCCCGAACATCATTATCTCCTTGGCCACGATGGAGTCGATGTCGCTCTGCCGTCGCACTCGCCGGCTGGCATTGAGTGACATCGTCGCAAACCGGTTCCCGTCGAGATAGAGGCTCTCGATTCCAGCGGCCAGACCCAAAAAGTCCTCCGGTGGTGCAAGCACACCGCACTCGGCGTTGACGAATTCGGGGATAGCTCCCACGGCGTTCGTCACCGGCACCAGGCCGGAGGCCATCGCCTCGTCGCGGGAGACTCCCTGGCTGTCGAACCTCTTGGGACAGAGAAACACGCCGTATTCACGATACATGTCGCGCAGCTCATCCGGCGAGAGAAATCGGCGTTCGATGACCACGTTGCCAAACTGCCGCAGGGGTGCCAGCACCTCGTCAAACAATCGGCCGTCACCAACAAACCGAAACTCCAGCTCCTCAAACCACGGCCTGTTCGAGAGCGACTGGATGGCCCGAACGCTGAGGTCATTGGCGTAGACCCGCGTTGCGTATGAGGAAACGGAGAGGATCTTCTTCCGTTGCTCCGGAGGCTTGATGTGATACGCAAACCGTGTCGTATCGATCGGATTGTGGATGACCCGATATTTCCCCGGGGGGATGCGGAGGCCGATGTCTTCCATCACCTGCTCGGCGAACATCCTCGACACGAATATCAGGCTGAGATTGGCCGGCATCTCTTCGAGCAACCCTCGCCAGAATGCGATCCGGGCGGTGCTCTCCTTCTGGGCCGCACGCCGCTGCTGGTCGGTGTCGTTGTTGAAATCACGGCGGTACCAGGGCTGGATCTCGAAACCGTGGACCCAGACAAAGATCTTTTTCGTGTGGACGTGGTGGCGAAGCACGTTCCACAGCGGTTCGTCGAGAAAATGCACGAGCAAACTGCGATGATGCCCGTCTTCGAGCAGTCGCTGCAGATCGGCGGACGACCCCGTGATCACATCCACGTTGCGATACTCCTGGAACGACAGCGCCGATTCATCCCGCAGCCGAAAGACATCGACCGGCAGGCCCTGCTGCGCATAGCCCGCCACGCGGGTGTGCACGAATCCAAACCGGTAGAGATCGTCGTAGGAGGGATAGTGCCGCACGATCACCAAGTGTTCGCGGCGACAGAGCAGTCGCACTGGCGACGGAGCCGGGGGGCCCAACCGAAGGGAACGCATTCTCGACGTGCCGCTCCCCTTTAGTCGGATGCCGAACCTGATCCACGCGGTGCCAGCAGGAACAGCGAAGTCGCCCTCCCGATTCGCCTCCCTGACCACTCTCTCCAGTTGCTGCTGCGCGCTATCGAGAAACGTGACCGCCAGACTGAGGTCGAGCCCAGGATCGGCGTCGAGGCGGAACTGGGCCCGCTCCGCAAAGCTGAGTTCGGCCAGTGGTACGTCGGTCGTGGCATGCACGTACGTTATCTGGTCGGCCAGCAGCGTCGAGGTGACCTCCCATGACTTCCCTGATATCTCGAGGCTGTACCCCTTACCCTTCGGTGGCGTGAACAGCGCGGCCAAATCCTCACCGGTGCGTGTCGGCCTGGTGCTAGCCACAAGGTTTTCGGACACAGTGGGGACAGCCGCAACACGATCTGCATGCGCCACCAGCTGCGACACAGGCAGCCCCTCGTCGAGCCCACGCAGATCGTTGACTGCCTCGGCATGGGAGGTCTCGAAGGCGGTGCCCGCTCCACCCCGGCAGTAGTTGAACTCATCGACGGAGAGCAAGCCTTCGCCCTCGATCGTCCGCCCAGGCAGCCCCTTCACCCAGTCGGCCAGCGGCGTCGCGGCCACCTGCTCCGCCCGAACGACCGCACTCCGTGCCGGAATGCTCTCCACCTCGCAATACCGGTCTCCGGGCTGAACAAGCCGGCAGCCAGCCTCCGACGACCACTGATAGTGCGACACCTTGCCTATTGCCGCGGCTCGGCTGTAGCGGGTGGCCAGCGCCAGATCGAGGAGATAGTTGGGGCCGTAGTAATCGGCGGCCACCATGCCGGCGATGAGCTCGCCTTCCCCGGCCAGATCGCCACACGTTAGGCCGGCGGCCTCGCGTGCAGGCACGACCCGCACTGGCGTCCCTACGCTAGCAGCCTCTGGGACGAAGCCGTTCGGCACGACCACCACCAGGCGTCGCCGGGCATACCTCTGTCGGGCGAAACCGGCCAGCAGGGCGGCGAACTCACTCCGGTTGGCAGCGGAGCCGGTGGCCACGATGGTGGGCAGGAGGTCGTCAGCCGGTGTTCTCTTCACCTTGGAGATGATGGTGGCGAGGCGGTCTTGATAGGTGTCGCCCTGCATCACCTTTCTCAGGCCGGCCAGCCGGAATTTGCGCCAGTTCGCTTCGTCTCCCTCCACCGCCTGCAATCGGCGCACGATCTCGTCACCATTGTCGGACGTGATGACCAGATCACCGAACTGCATGCGGACGGCGCGGGAGAAATTGCTCACGGTGACGGTGTTGGAGGCAAGCAGCTCAAACACCCTGCGGGCGCACATGCTCTGCGACTGTTTCACCGAGTTGAGGTTGATCCCATATCGGTAGCCCTTATAGGCCCTGTCGATCTCGGCGAACGGCAGCTGCCCGACGATGAACGGCTTGTATGCGTCCGGAAACTGGTAGATCGGGTTGTCACCCCCGAAGTTCCGGTCATAGATCTCCACCGGCCATTTGGCACTGATCGCCTTGAGAATCTCGCTGAGATCACGAGCACGCTCCGGATAACGCACATAGAAAGCCCCGGCGAAACAAAAGGCGTCTTTCCGTGGATACCGCTCGATCGGGTTGGTCGTGGCGGGCTGGCAGGCAAACGGCAACAGATGGACGCGGTCATGCCCCACTGCGGCCCGGTAGCCGGGAATACTGTCGATGTCGGTGGTGAAGATCCAGTCGAACTGTTTCGCGGTGGTGAGGAAGCCGTCGAAGTGAACGGGGTCCTCCTTGTTCCAAAACACAGTGGGCACGCCGTTGGCACGACACCAGGCGATCACCCCGAGCAGCTCCGGGCTGGTGTGGTAGACCTTGTTGTTCCACTGATCGTCCTTCCCTCGCCATGCCGACTCGACGAACAATAGCTCCGGCCGAAACGCATCGAGCTCGTCCTGCCATCCCCCCACTGACAGTTGCAGAAGCTGGCATTCCGGCCGGAAGGAGCTTTCGGTGAATTCGTCCATGATGGCCGCGACCCGCAGCCGGCCACGCGGCTCGGGATGTGCGGCGCGGCCATCGGCCGCGAGAGGGAGTGGGCCGACGTGGATCACGCCGGAATCATCCTGCGATGGCTGACCCCCGAGCCATCGGGAACAGGCACGTCTGAGCCAATCGCGTGCCCCAGGAAACGCGGTCATGGTCGCCCTGATGCCGCAAGAACCCCGGTGACATCGATCACGTGCTTTCCGTGCAGCCGATGTCGGGGCAGGTCGCGAAACTCCTGATGGCCGACCAACACAGCCACGATGTCGGCCTGCTCGAGAGCCGACTCAAGATCTGCCCACTCCACCCGGCCGAGGCCTGCCGGAAGCTCCGTCACATTCGGCTCGACCGCCAGCAACCGGGCGGTCGTCTGCGTGGACAAGGCATGGGCCACCTGCAGGGCTGGGCTTTCGCGGAGGTCGGCAACGTTCGGCTTGA
>JBIIMX010000523.1:0-2716 GCA_044337765.1 Pirellulales bacterium
GCGGCAGGGAGTGGCATTTCTCGCGGCAAAGCAGTGGCAGCCGGCGCATGAATCGCTGGCAGCCGCAGCCTCGGGGCTGACCGGCGACGCGGCTGCCGAGGCGGCCCTGCTCGACGCCACGGCGCTCGTCGAACTGAAGAAGCCCGCCGAAGCCGCGGCCTTGCTCGGCACGCTTGCGAGCCGCCACCCGAAGTGGCCCCGTCGCGATGAAGCCCTGCTGCTGTTGGTGCGCGCGCAGCGGGAGACAGGAGACAAGGCGGGGGCGCTCGCCACGGCGGAGCGGCTCGTGGCCGAGTTCCCTGCCGCGAAGAATGCCGACGTGGCATGGTATCGGCTCGGACAGACCCGGCAGGATGCGGGCCGGCACGACGAAGCGATCGAGGCCTTTGGCAAGGCACATGCAATGAAGCCGAAGGGGCCCCGTGCAGCCTGGTGCCTGCTCTCCACCGGCTGGTGCCACGAGGCGAAGGGAAGGCTCGACGCGGCCGTCAAAGCATGGACGGAACTGCTCGACGGATACCCCGATTCGACCGCCGCCGTCCCTGCGCTGCTTGCACGTGCCGACGCCCGGCAGAGGACGGCCGACTTTCAGGGGGGGCTGGCCGACGCCCGGGCCGTGCTCGGTCGGACGGCGTCGGGAAACGCCCTCGATGCGGACGCCCTTCCCGAAGCTCTGCTCCTCGAAGGCCTCTGCCTGTCCGGACTGAAGCAGTATGCGGAGGCTGCCGCGGCGTTCAAGAAACGGCTCGACGCCCGACCGGAGGGGCCGGCGACCGACCGTGCGATGTTCGAGATGGGTGCCGCCCAGTCGCTGGCGGGGCGAGCGGCCGATGCAGCGGCAACATTCACCGCGTTCGTGAAGCGATTTCCAGAGTCGCCCTATGCGGCCGATGCCTGGTTCGAACTGGGCGAGCAGGCCTGGAACACAGGTCGCTATGCGGAGGCCGCCACCGCATACCGTGCGGCAGTCGATCGCGCCGAGGCTGCGGCCAAGGCGGGCAAGACGAACGCAGCGCTCGTCGAACAGGCCCGCCACAAGCTGGCGTGGACGTTCGTGTCACGTGGCGATCAGGCGGCGGCGGCACAGGCCTTCGCCGACCAGTTGGCCAACCATCCCGGCGGTCCGCTCGCGGCAGATGCCGAGGTGATGCGAGGTGAGTCGCTCTTCAAGGCAGGCAGGCTCGCGGCGGCGGCGGCGGCGTTTCAATCGGCTGTTGCCGATCCCAAGCGGCTTCCGTCGGCCGATCTCCGCGGACTGGCGTTTGTGAGGGGGGCGGAGGCGTTGGCGAGTGAGGAGAAGTGGGCCGAAAGCCTTGCCCTCGCCGATCGCTTCATTGCCTCGGAGCCGACGTCACCGCAGGCTCCACAGGCCCGTTATGCAGCGGCCTGGGCGCGGCAGAATCTCGGCCGTCTCGACGAGGCCCTTGCCGGCTACCGCGCCGTGGCCGACGCCGCCCGCACGGAGATCGCCGCCCGCGCCCGGCTGATGGAGGGCGAGGTGCTCTTCGAGCAGGGAAACCACAAGGAGGCGATCAAGGCTTTTTTCAAGGTGGCCTACGGCTTCGGTGAGAAAGAGGCTCCGGCGGCCTTTCATGCCTGGCAGGCGCAGGCCACGTTCGAAGCGGCGCGGTGCTTCGAGGTGCTCGAGCAGCCAGACAAGGCCCGTGGCCTCTACGCCGAACTTGTCGAACGCTACCCCGAATCGCCCCAGGCCCCGGCGGCACGAAAACGTCAAGACGCGCTCGGCGGGCCACCGAAGTAACCCTCATCCCTCGGAGACCGCCCGCGATGGCACGGGCGGAACGTGACCCATGAATACACTCGCCCGGGTGCAGACGCTCTGGGAACTCTTTCTGGCCGGCGGCTTTCTGATGTGGCCGATCGTGGCGATGTCGCTGCTCGTGCTCACCTTCGGCATTGAGCGGTTCATCGCACTGCGGCGGAGTCGCTTCGTGCCGCGTGCCTTCGCGGCCGGACTCCTCCGTCTCGCCGCCGATGGTCCGTTTGATCCCCGCAAGGTCTACCGCCTCTGCCAGCAGCATCCGTCGGTCGTCTCCGACGTGGTGCGTGCGATGCTCGAGCGGTTGGGCCGGCCGCTGCCCGAAATTGAACATGCCGTCGACGTGACCAAGGAACGGGATGCTTCGGCGATGTACGCCAACATCCGGCCGATCAGCCTCGCGGTGACGGTCACGCCCCTGCTCGGACTCCTCGGCACCGTGCAGGGGATGATCCTGGCCTTCTACACCACGGCGAACCTCGAGGCCGGGGCCAATCGGGCCGCGGAACTCGCGCAAGGCATCTACGTCGCGCTGATCACGACGTTCGCGGGCCTGTGCGTGGCCATCCCCGCGGCGGTCATCGCGCACTTCCTGGAGGGCCGGATCCTCACCGGATTCCGCCGAGTGGACGGCGTCGTGGCGGGCATGATGCCGCAGCTGGAGCGGTATGAGAACAAGGGCCGCATGACGCCCGCGCAGCTGGGGGCCGACACCACCACGGCGGCTCAACGATGAGCGTACGCATCAACAAGGGTCGTCTCAGTGGCGGGCTCGAACTGACGCCCATGATCGACGTCGTCTTCCTGCTGATGATCTTTTTCCTCGTCGCGAGCAAGCTCGACGAAGCCGATCGCTTCATCGATGTCGTTCTGCCCAAGGCCAGTGCCGCCAAGCCGCTCACGAGCCGGCCCCGGGAATTTCTCATCAACATCGAC
>JBIIMX010000524.1:0-2713 GCA_044337765.1 Pirellulales bacterium
TGACGGTAGAATCCACTTTCGACAGCCGATCCGCAGGAGACATCTCATGAATCGCTCGCTAGGAAACATCATCGCCGACACGCTGCAACTGTCGGTCGGCTATGCGGAGCGTCTGCTGAAGGAGGTACCGGCCGACCGGTTTGGCCGCTTCGCGCGGGTCGGTGAAACGGTCGTCGAATCGAACCACCCGGCATTCATCTACGGCCACCTGAGTCTCTACGCCCCGAGAGTGCTTCAACAGATCGGCCACCCCGCGCCTGCCGTTCCCGACCACTTCGAGCATCTGTTTTCAAAGGATGCCAGCTGTAAGGACGACGAGGACGGCGACATCTACCCGCAGATGGATGAGATCACGAGCTTCTTTTTCGAGGGACATCGCATGCTCGCCGGAGCGCTCCGCGGCACGCGCGATGAGACTTTCGAGCAGGCGAATCCTGCGGAGGGACGGATGAAGCAGCTGTTTCCGACGCTCGGTTCGGTGCAGACCTTCTACTGCGGCGGCCACATGATGATGCATCTGGGCCAGATGAGCGCCTGGCGGCGGATGGAGGGGCTGGGCTCCGCCTGACGCGGCGATCAGCCTGACGACGCTTTGTCATGCGGCGGAGGCCCCCCGCCGGTGGCGGCGTCTCGCGACCCGTCGCGAAAACTCCGCAGCATCATTCCGATCCCTGCGGCGATCATTCCCAACATGAGCAACAGGTTGCTCGTTCGCATGTTCATGAAAAACTGGATGCGACTGAGGATCTCGATCACGATCAGGGCAAGACCCGTATAAAAAAGCGCCCAGCCCCACTTCATCCGAACGTCGTAGAAGAGCAGCACGAGTCCGAAGAAAATAGGGGCGAATACGATGCCCGTGCTCATGGCAGGCATGCCTCCTCCCAGCATGCCCCGGCTGAACGCCCCGGAGAGCATGCCAAAATCTCCGGTCACGACATGCACATTGCTGAGCAGAAACCAGAGGCCGGCGGCTGCGAGCACGAGGCCTGAGAAGAAGAGCCAGGTTCCCCCGGGCGTGCCGCCGGCACCCCGGACGAGGTCCTCGTGCATCGTGCGGACCTGATCGATGTCTCTCTCAAAATCCTGCCGCGGTGAGTTCGCCATGATGGACCGACCTGTTTCCGGATACGAGGACGTTCGGTGCGGATGGTTTCCTGGGTTGTCTCCAGCCTAGCAGGTTTTGCTCATCCTTCCTGTTGCCGGCTGAACGATCGCCAAAAGCCCACCGCTGCCGGCCACGAGGGGAGCGTCTCCGCAGAAATCTCCGTGGCACCGAACGATTCGGCGTGGGCCACGGCGTGGTTGACCAGAGCCGTGGCGATGCCGCGGCGGCGTGCCGCGGGATGCACGAGAAGCCAGGCGATCGAGAACCGCTGCTTCGGCATCACCCCGGCGGTGACCAGTGCGACGAGTCCGAGCGGGCCGGTGTCCGCGTCGCTCCCGGTCGCGGCGATCGTTGCCGTGGCTGCCGGCCATGCCAGCCAGGCGTGCACGAGCCGCGCTGGCCGACCGGTCAGTTCGGCCAGCAGTCCGTGCGGGTTGAAATGGCCGGCGGGGTCCTCAGACCGACACTGCGTCGCGAGCGTCACCACCGCCTCACGGTGATCCGCCCGGGCCATCGACACGGCAACGAGGTCCACGGCTGCCACCGGTGCCGCCCCCCGATCGGAATGGGGAGTTGAAAACGTGCGTCCCAATGCAAAGCGGAGCGGTGGCACACGACCTCCTGACAGAAATGCTTTCAAAACGCTGCGCGAAATCCACCGCGGATTGGAATTCTAGGCATAAATCATGCTTGAAATCCATCGTCCACGGTCGATAATGAGGCCCATACGCAGGAGTTGGGCGACCGTGCAGAATCACGAACGACGCAGCCGGCTGCTCGATATCATTCGCATTCGCGGGTTTGCATCGCTCGATGAACTCGTCCGCGAGCTGGTGGTGTCGGAATCGACCGTGCGGCGGGATCTCGACGCCCTCGAGGAACAAGGCTCAGCCAAACGAACGCACGGGGGCGTCCTCTACTCCGGCGGCATGCCGCGGCTGGCCGAGTTTGACGAACGGCAGCCCGCCAACTGGGCCGCAAAAAGGGCGATCGCGACTGCTGCGGCAGGCGTCATCGAAGACGGGGAAACCGTGCTCCTCGACGGCGGCACGACCACCTACGAGGTGGCGCGGCTGCTCGTGGGCCGGTCGCTCCAGGTCGTCACCAATAGCCTTCCCGTCGCCAACCTCTTCGCGTCGGAGGCCCGTACCGACCTGGTGCTCCTCGGTGGCTATGTCTCGCCCCGCACGGGCGTCTGCCTCGGTCCCTACGCCAATGAGCTGCTCGGCAGGCTGCACGTGACCACGACGGTGCTCTCCGCTGCCGGCATCGCCGAGGAGGGCCTCTTCAATGCTCATCTGCTGCTGGCGGAAACCGAGCAGGCGATGCTCAAGGCTGCCAGCCGCGTGATGGTCGTAGCCGACAGTTCGAAATTCGGACGCAAGAGCCTGACGCTCGTCTCGGGGCTCGAAGCCATCGATCATGTCGTGAGCGACGACGGCCTCCCTGCCCGGTGGCGTGATACCGTCACCACGGCCGGCGCTACGCTCATCATCGCCCCGGTTCCCGAGGCGACCGAGACCCTTTCAGGCGTCCGCCTGCCGCACTCGCAGGACAACGCCCGCCCAGCATAAGATGCCGGGAAATCATCCGGCACCATTTTCA
>JBIIMX010000525.1:0-2708 GCA_044337765.1 Pirellulales bacterium
TCCAATTGTGCCGCCTGGACCGGTGGCCGTGCAAGCCTTACGGACGAACGCAGCCTGCCCGGTTTCCTTATCGGCGATGATGGGAACCGCGCAACTCCCCCTACGGCACCCGCACCCATTCGGCCCCCTGCACGTATCCTAAGCGGTATCACAAGCTCTAACACAGACCGTATCACAACCGGTACGCGCGGTTGTGCGAGCGGCATCGCAGGTTTCGGTGGCCGATGACAACCGGGCGCTGGTAGCCTCTTGACTGTGCCGCCGGTGCCAGTGTCGACAGCGGCCCCAGACTGTCACTGCCGAGGAGAATCGTTCGTGTCGTTCTATCGGACGGGTGCGTGCAGGCTGCTCCGGCTGCTCGGCCTTTTTGTCTGCGCGTTGATCGCCGATACCGGCGCGGCAGACGATGCCGAACGCCCGTCGCCCTCCGCTGCCGGCATGTCGATCGTGTTCGTCGGCGACATCATGCTCGACGGCGGTCCGGGCCATGCGATCACTTCAGGTCGCGACCCTTTTGCGGCCTGCAGCCAGCTGCTTGCCAATGCCGACTACAGCGTGGGCAATCTCGAATGCGTGCTGGGAACCGGCGGCGAGCGGATGCTCAAGCCCTATTCGTTCCGCGCCGCCCCGGACTCGCCGCGATTCCTCAAGAAGCATTTCTCCGCTGTCTCGCTGGCCAACAATCACAGTGGCGACTTCGGCCCCGCCGGGCTGGTGGAGCAGATGCGTATTCTGGCCGAGGCTGGCATTCCGGCATTCGGCGCGGGCCGCACGCTGGCCGAGGCGCGACAGCCACTCGTGCTGGACCGCCACGGTTTCAAGGTGGCTTTGCTGGGCTTCAACGGATTTCGGGCCCTGACCACGGCGGCCACAGCCGATCGGGCCGGCTCCGCTCCGCTCGACGAAGAACAGGTGCTGGAAGACATCCGCACCGCGCGGCAACGCGCAGACGCCGTCGTGCCCTTCGTGCACTGGGGACCGGAAAATACTCCCCAGCCGCGGCCAGCACAGGCTCGCCTCGCACGGAAGATGATCGACGCCGGTGCCGCGGCGGTGATCGGCGGCCATCCGCATGTCACACAGACGGTCGAGATCTTCCGCGGCGTGCCGATCGTCTACAGCCTGGGCAACTTCGTGTTCGACTACTTTCCGGGTGATCCACCCGAGTGGACCGGCTGGGTCGTAAAGCTGACATTGCGACCGGATCAGCCGGTGGAGCTTGAGATGCACTCGGTGAAACTCGACGGCACAGGCATTCCCCATCCGGTTGTGGAGGAGGATCTTCCACCCAATGCCTACGGCAGCATGCCGACGGCGGCTCCGACACAGCCCGCTCCGTGAAGCCCTGGAAGCATCGGGTGGCGATCTGTCAGGTGGTCGCCTCGCGGCCGTTGTGCCGGGCGTTCAACTGAACCGGCGGGCGTCAGGGGGCCGACGATATCTCGCCGCCGCCAATGCTGCAGGCCGCGGCCCAGATGCTGCGATCGATACTTGCCTCCACGAGCCTGGCGGACCCGTCTCCGAAGAGCACGTTCGCGCCGGCGGAATGTTCGGAAAACATCTGATCACAGTGGGCTGCTGGGTCGTTGGGCGCATGGATCACCCCGGGCTCGTTGGCCGCCGGGCCGCTGTGCGAGAGCACGAGGGCGGCGGCCCGCTCTGCACCGGCCGACGACCGGTAGGTCGCCGCGGGGTGGCTGAATGCTCCCGGCACGACGCCGGCCCACGTCTTCTGGCAGAGTGCCTGCGAGTGCTCGCCGACGAACACCGTCCGCGACAGCCCGTCGGTGACGTCGGCGGGCCGCACGCGGGAATTGCGATAAAGGGGACCGTTCGCCAGTGTGCGCCAATCAGCGCGGGGCGGTCCGTCCCAGGGGTCTTCATGGCCGGCGTTGGCGACGTAGTCGCTGCGGCCAAGCACCGCTCCCGAAGCATGGGCGGCGCCGGCGGCGTCGAGGGCCGCGAACGGACTCCGCGGGCCTGTGGACGACGGGCAGAGGAATGTGGCCAGCCGTCGCGACACGACTGGAGCATTGCCGGCGGCGGCGACCCCCTGCGCAGCCGAGTACGCAGAGGCGGTGGCTATTTCTTCCAGCCAGGGGGCGATCGCCAGCCCCCAGCCAGTGCCCGGTGGAGCATCGAGGGTGTCTGGATCGGGGGTTGGAGCGGCAGTGTCCATGAGGTAGCCGGCAGGGAACTGCCGTCGGGCATCGAGGAACGCATGCATCGCGATGCCGATCTGCCGCAGGTTATTGCTGCATTGGCTGCGGCGCGAGGCTTCGCGGGCCGCCTGCACGGCGGGCAGCAGGAGCCCGACGAGCCCACCGATGATCGCGATCACGACGAGCAATTCGACAAGCGTGAAACCATCACGAAAACCCGCTCGATTTGACATTGTTGGGCTCCGAATGTTTTTTGGTGAATCAAAAAAAACTTTTTGATTCACCAAAAATATAGCAATGCCGGATGCCACTGGCAAGCGTTGAGCCTGCTCTGGATACGACGTCACGGAGCCAATCCGCGGCATTCACGGACTCTCTTTCAAGACCTTTGGCTCTCCAGGAGATGCCGTGACGGCGTTCGCCGTCATCCTGGCCCCGGCGATCGCAATTCTCGGGCGGCTCTATCATGCCGAGGGGCGGTTGCCGGTCGTCGAACCCGATGCACTGTTGATGCTGCTGGTCATCGGCGGCGCTCTCGTACTCGTT
>JBIIMX010000086.1:0-10632 GCA_044337765.1 Pirellulales bacterium
CATTCCCGACCCGGAACGAGCCCCAAAACAACTCAGGAGTGAACGAGCCATGCACGATTCCGTAGATCCACTCTGCACCGGGCAACCGTGGATCGGCCACGGGACGTTGTCTTCCCCGACCGACCCGCCTCACAAATCGCCCAACCCCTTCACATTCGCCATTCGCTTTCGTTGAGTCAAGGAATTTTCCGCGTGGTGGATTTGTAAGGCCGTCGGAGTCCGTGAGCCGTGTGGCTTGGAACGCCGCGTGGTCGGCCCAAACCCCCTGGAGTAAAGCCTTTGGTGGCTGTTTTCGCGTGCACGGGAACGATCCTCATGCCCCCTGCCGGAGGTGCCGAAGAAAACGGTTGTAGCGGGTCTTCCCGTTGTTCCAGTGGTACGGATCGTAACGTCGCCATCATGCGCTACCGTTCGCCCCTCCTGTCTGCCCGCCTTCCGTGGGCGTCGACTCTCGGCGTCGCCGTGGCGGCCGTCGTGGCCGTCGTGTCCGCTGGACTGGCGGCCGGGGAAACGCCCTTCGTCCAGGACGAGCGTTCGTATGCCGTCTTTGACGCACTGTTTCTGCAGCGGAACAACGCCGCGGTCGACCGGCCGATCATCGTCAACAGCACGGCCCCCAACGCATCCGTCATCTCGGCAGCGGACCCTGCAAGCACCATCGGCACCGGTGCGCGGTTGCTCTATGGCAACTACGGTGAAGACGACCTCGGATGGGAGGTCGGCTACCTCGGTGTGTTCGGCATGACTGCCGCCCGGGTTGCAACGAGCCCCGGCGGGACGCTCGAGGCGCCGAATCAGGTGTTCGCCACGCAGGCGGGGCTTGTCAACGGATTTTCCGCCCGCGTCACCGACAACGCCTCGATCAATTCCATCGAACTCAACGCCGTCTTCCACGACTACGACGGCGGCTACAACCGTCGTTCCGGTCGACCGGCGCAGCGGTGCGAGGGTTACGACGGAGGACACGTCGATTGGATTGGGGGTTTCCGCTGGGCCAACCTCCAGGATGCGGCCGTGCTGGCGATTCCGCCTGGATCTTCTCGAGATCCAAGTACCTACAGCGTGAACGCCACGTCGAACCTGTTTGCGGCCCAGGTCGGCACCCGGGGCCGTATGGCCTTCGAAGGATGGGCGGTCGAGGGCTGGATGAAGATCGGCATCGCAGGCACGATGCTCTCGCAGTCGCAGACGCTCTTCGACGTGCAATCGGCGACACCGTTTCGGCAGCCAACATCCGGCGATACGGCCGGCATGGGAATGATCGCCGATATGAACCTTTCCGCGATCTACCGGCTCAACGACGTCTGGGGCCTACGGGTCGGCTACAACCTGATGTGGCTCACGGGCGTCGCACTGGCGGCCGATCAATGGGATTTCAGTCCCAGCCAGACGGGCGGCACAGGCATCAACGGCACCGGAAGCGTGTTCCTCAGCGGTGCCAATCTGGGGCTCGAAGCCAGATTTTAGCCGCTTATGAGATCGCGTTGAGTTTGACGTAGAAGACAAGCGTCGCGTTGGGCCCAATCTTTGGCGGGCTGCCCGCGGCTCCGTAGGCGAGGTTCCCCGGGATGATGAACTGCGTGATTCCGCCGATCTTCATCGTCTTCAGACCTTCAGTCCAGCCCTTGATCACTCCATTGAGCGGGAACTGGGTGCCCTGATTGCCGTCGAACCTGGTGCCATCGAGCAGATAGCCCTCGTAATCGACCGTCACCCGATCTGTGTCCCTCGTCGGACTCGCGCCTGTGCCCACTACCACCTCCCGGTACTGCAGTCCCGTGGAGGTCGTGATCATCCCCTTGTCCGATCGGAATGCGGCAGCCGCCAGACCCTGCGTGCCCGCCAGACCGGAAATGCCGCCCTGCCGCACGCCCGCCGTGGAGTAGCGCCTCAGAGCAGCCTCGCCCGCCCCGCCCTGCACGGCATCGATACTGTCAAGCCGCCCGTCGCTATCGGTATCGACTCCGGCAGCAAAGACCGGGGCGCTCCGCGTGGCCAGATTCGAGAACGCCGAGAAGCGAGCAAGGCGGGCGTTGGCCGCGGGTCCCAGGCGGCCGTCGTAGGTCTCCACCAGTGAACTGCCGCCACGTCCCTGCGACACGATGATGTCCGGAATCGAGTCGGTGTTCAGACGACCCGTGGTCACCGAAAAGCCGCGACTGAAGCTGGTGCTGAAGGGGCGGATCGTGTCGACCACGGCTGGCGTTGCCCCTGAAACATCGTAGATCCGCACCACGGGCCGCGTGCCGGCACCGCTGGCAACAGCAAGTTCCGCCTTGCCATCCTGCCGCACGGCATCCACCACACGCCCGCCCGACACCGTGCCAAAGTCGGCTGCCGCAATCGCAGAGCCGCCGGTGCCACCGGGGAATGGCACGAACGAGCGGTAGAGCGTGAGCGGGCCGGACGATGCTGTCGGCGTCGATTCGTAGATCTTCACGTGGCCAGAACCAAACGACTTGCTGACCGCGACGTCAACTCGCCCTTCACCTGTGAAGTCCGCCAGCGCGAGATTGAGTCCACGATCATAGTGCGGGCCGAAAGGCTGCAGGTTGTAACGAGCGTCTTTGACGAGCGTCACGCCGCCATCCGGTCCGATGTTCTGCTGGAAGACGACCAGTTCAGCGTCGCGACCATAGTTGGGAACGGCGACCATTTCTACTTTGCCGTCACCGTCCAGATCGCCGAGCGCCGTCCGCACACCCGTCTTGAAATCGGGCTCGAAGGCAAAAGCCTGCGCGATCATCGACCCTGTCACGGGGTTCACCAGCCGTACGAGCGACGTGCTCGACCAACCGGCATCATCCGAAACGGCGATCGATCTGGGGACGAACTTGTCGGTGTCGGTGGCGGTGTTGTTCGCGATGTTTGTTTCACCGGCAGCAGCCGCCACCGTCGCCGAACTGACCAAGTCGCCCGTCGCGGCAGCGCCGACGCTGGCAACGATCGTGAACACCGCTTTGCCGTTGGCGGGCAGTGTGACCTTGGTGTTGAGGTCGCCGGCACCGACCGTCGTGCCCGTGGCACCGCCCGAAAAAGCTGCCGTCCATGTCTTCTGCGTGATGGCGGTCGCCAGCGACGTCGTCAGCACCGCATCGGTTGCGGTGGCATCCCCCTTGTTTTCGACCGTCAGCGTGTAAACGACCTGCGAGGCGGGCGAATAGAACGTGCGGTCGACGTTCGCCACGATGTTGTCGTTGAGCGCGACGACAAGATCGGCTGCCATCAGGGCTCGCTGCTCGAGATGCTCAAGCCCCACCGCCCCCAGGCCTTCCATTCCCAGGCCCAATCGTTCCCAGGAACCAAACCCGCGGCGACGAGAACGCAGCGTGCCGCGGTAGGCACGGGATCTCTTTCCGCTTGCGGCGGAGGAACGCGATGGAAAAAGTGACGGCATTCGCATGATGGGGCTCCTGAAGAGATGTCGTCATCTCTACGCTCAGGACTACCCCACGGTTCGCAAACGGTCAAATTTTCGGCTTTTGAGGATATTTCAGCCTGCGGTCGCAGGCTCTTTTTCCGCCATTTCGGCTGCCTGCATGCCCTCCATCAGCGGCCAGAGGGCGTCGATTTCGGGCTTGAAGAGATCGCCGATCAAGACATCGGTGATCAGGCCCTTGCGTCCAGGATGCTCCCGGACGAACTTCCCGAAGTTCAACCCGTCATAAAACTGACAGACGAGCTTCCGCATTCGGTCCATGCCGGCGATGTAGGCTGGACCCCAGGTGCCCAGCTGGGCCGCGGACGTGTCTCCCCGAGACAGCCCGGTGGCGATCGCATCGGCCGCCCGGGCACCTGAAACGAGTGCCAGCAGGATACCGGACGAGTAGAGCGGGTCGAGAAACCCAAAGGCATCCCCCACCAGCACCCACCCATCTCCGGCAACCTGCTTGGAACGGTAGGAATACTCCTTGGCGGCACGGAACGGTGCCACCCGCTCCGCCATCGCGAGCCGCGGCTGCACTCCCGGGCAGTTGTCCATTTCCTCGGTGTAAATCTCCTCGAGTTCTTTGGCGTTCCGGCCCTTGAAGAGGTGGTCGAACGGCGCGACCACACCCACGCTGACGATGTCGTCGGGGAGCGGGATGTACCAGAACCAGCCGATCTTGCCCTTGGTCTGCATGACGAGCGTGGCACCCTCGTCGCGGCCTGGATCCCGCTTCGCGCCTTTCCAATAGGTCCAGATTGCGGCCTTCTTCAGCACAGGATCCCACTCCCGCAGGCCCAGGCGATCGAGGATCAGGCCGCTCTGGCCAGCGGCATCCACGACGATGCTCGAACGGATTTCCCGTTCCACGCCCGCCTCATCCACGGCCCGCACCCCCACCGCGCGGCCGTTTTCAAAGAGCACATCGAGCACCCGCATGCCCTCATGCACATCAACGCCATGCTCCCTGGCGTTCTCGAGCATCGCGTGATCGAATTCAGCCCGCGTCACCTGCCAGGTCTGCGAGCTCTCGTGCGGCTTGTAATCGGCGAAGTAGAAGGGCTCGGAGAGCTTCCCCTGTTCGGTGACGAACTGCACGCTGTGCTTCTCGATGAACCGGCTGCCGCGGAGTTTGGGTAGCATGCCCAGGCGATCGAGCACCCAGAAGGTCTCCGGGATCAACGATTCACCGACGTGATAGCGGGGGAACCGTTCGCGCTCGAGCAGTTGCACCCGGAAGCCAGCCTTGGCGACGAGCGTTGCCGCGGTCGCCCCGGCCGGGCCGCCGCCTATCACCACGACATCGGGACGGACAGCGTCGATCATGATCTGGCCTCCTTCGGGAACTCTGCTCTTTTATAGCATCGTCAGAAGGGCCAGACAGGGTCGAAAAGATCGCAGAACGGTCACTTTTGCCGCTGGAATTCCAGCGGCTTGGCTTCCTTGGGGGCCCCCACGAGCGTGAAGTCGAAGGCGTCGGCCCCCTTTGACTTCACGTTGCCCACCATGGAGCCCGCCTTCTCGGTATTGAGTGCAATCGCGTCGCGGGCCGTTTCCACGGTGCCCGAGAGTTCGACCGGCGGGCGGCCCGCGGGGGCTGCCTTCCAGGTGAACTTGGAATCTTCCGTGATCGTCAGCATCACGGTGTCCTTGCCGCTGACGGCCTTCCAGGTTCCCACGAGGTCGGTCTCGGGGCCAGCCGGCGCGGCGGCATCGGCCTGCGAAGCCGTCGCAGGCTGGCTGGCTGTTGCCGCCGGTTGTGTCGCCTCGGCCTTCGGTTCCTCCGGCGGCGTGATCGCCTCGAGCAGCCGCTTGGCGACGAGGTCGCCCGGCTGCTTGGCCACAACGATCTTCAACGCCTCGGCCGCCATGTCGGCATGGCCACCGACCAGGTAGTGATACGCCAGCACGAAGTGGCCCGACGCACTGTCGGGATTCGCGCGACAAAAGTCCTCCAGCTTGCGGAGGTGCGCCGTGTAGGCATCGACCGATCCGTAGACGTTGCTGATCGTCGTCCAGTCCATTCCAGGCGCAGACACGAGCACGGAGTTGAGCGTGGCCGCAGCCTCTGGATAACGGCCGAGCGCAAAGAGTGTGAGCGCCCGCACCTCGTGGATCACCGAATCCTTGGGCGAAGCCTTCACGGCCCGATCAAAGCCAGCAAGCGCACCGGCATAATCGCCTGCCTTGAACTTGGCCAGCGCGTCGTCGACCGCGGCATTCGCCTCGTTGTTGACCGGCGCAGCCGTCGCGTTGCCACCGGCACCGCCGTCGGCGGTGCCGCCGACTCCACCCTGGGCATCGGTGGCATTCGACAGGTCGCCGTCGTTGGTGATGTAGTTGTTCACCACCACCGGCTGTGAATAGTCGTAGGGCGAAGATGCCACGACTGCGGCAGGGATCGATGAGTAGTAGGGGTTCACATAGCCGGCGCCGCCGTAGCCCATGCTGCCGTAGCCGAGGCCCCAGCCGCCAATCGTGGAGGCAAGGCCCCAGGTCGCGGCGCCGAAGGCGAGCGGTGCCCACCAGCCGCCACCACCATAGCCGTAGTTGTTGCCCCAGTTGCCGTTCCAGCAGCCGCTATACCAGCCGCCGTAGTGCGGATTGACGAAGCCGTTGTTCCAGTTGTTGGCCCAGCCGCCACCGTAGCCGCCACCCCAGCCGCCACCGTAGCCACCGCCATACCCGCCGCCCGGATAGCCCCAGCGGCCGCCGTAACCACCACCGTTGACGTTGATGTTGTTGAAGTTGTTGTTGCCGCCGATGGAGTTGCCAATGTTGTTGCCGCTGCCATTCCCAATGCCATTGCCAACGTTGTTGCCGAGGCCGTTGCCGATGCCTGGACGATTCCCACCAATGCCGGGACGACCGGGCCGGTCACCCGGACGATTCGGCCAGTTGCCACCAACGCCAGGACGATCACCACCGATGCCGGGCCTGTTCCCACCAATCCCGGGACGGTTCCCGTTCGGCCCACCGCCGGCGATCTGACCAGGCAGCGTGGTCGGGCGGTTGCCACCGCCGATACCAGGTCGATTGCCACCACTAAGCCCACCGCCGGTGCCGGGGCCGACCTCACCGGGGAGTGTCGTCGGCCGATTGCCGCCACCCACGCCAGGACGATTTCCTCCGGCAAGCCCACCGCCGCCGGCCACCCCACCACCGCCGAGCCCCGGCGCCGGAAAGGGCTTGGTTGTCGGTACGCCACCGAGGCTGGGCCGATCGAGCGGCCGCGTTGACAGCCCAGGACGGCTGCCTGTTCCCCCCCCCAGGCCGGGCAACGTCGTCGCACCTCCCGGTCCGATGCCGCCGGGCCGCTGACCCGTGCCCATCCCACCGGGACGCTGCCCCGGCTGAGGAAAGGCAGCCGCTGGCCGATTGGCAAACCCGCCGCCGGGCCGACTTGCAGCGCCGCCGTTCAGCCCGCCCGGAAGACCAGCGGGCCGACCGCCCGCGCCGACTCCGGGCGTGCCACCCGGCCTCATTGTGCCCAGGCCCGGCCGCGGAGAACCCATGCCAGGCCGCTGCTGCATTCCGGGGGCTGGCCGGATGCCAGCGCTCGGCAATGAAGGACGCGACATGTTGGCCGCGCCGCCCATGTTGGGCCGCTGGAAATTTGGCCGCTGCGCCTGCATACCACCCATGTTGGGCCGCTGCATCTGTGGTCTGGCCTGCATCTGTGGTCTGGCCTGCATCTGTGGTCTGGCCTGCATCTGTGGTCTGGCCTGCATCTGGGGACGCGACTGCATCTGCGGTCGCTGCATCTGGGGTCGCTGCATCGGCGCCGCTGGTCGTGCCATCGGGGCCGCCGGACGCGACATCGCCGGACGGCCACCGCCGCCCGGGCCGCCTCGGCCACGCTGAGCACCGTGCCCCACAACGGGGGCGGCGACGAGCAGCATCACGCAGGCACAAGCAAGCAATCGTCGCATTCCAGTCACCCTTTCGATGAAACCACGTCAGTTTTTTGAGACTCTTTCAGCCGCCCCTCTGCGAATCACAACCGCCGCACAATCACTTCGCCGCGGGCTTCGCCGCCGCCGCCGCGCCCGGCTGGGGCGGCTTCCGCGCGATCACGAGTTCGAAGTCGGGCTCCTCACCACCGGCCACGATCCGGTCGGTGCTCCGCACCACGAAGTGGTCCTGATCCTTGACGGTGAACGTCACGGTGGCGGATGCCGTGCTGGCATCGGGCATCGTGGCCTCCGTCTTCGCCACCCAGCCGTTATCGATCGGAGTCCACTCACCATGGCTGAATCCGCCATCCGAATCGAACGTCCAGGAGCGAAGCACGCCCTCCACGGGGTCCCAGCCGATTCGCTGCACACTCTTCGATTCCGGCTGCCCACCGACGCTCAGCACGTAGTCGCCGAGAATGTAATTGCCATCCTCGCTCCAGCGGTAACTGATCGCCGTGCGTCCTTCCGGGCTCTCGTCCACCCAGTCGCCGACGAGGAACGCCAGCGGCTGGAGCATCTCCTCCGCCGTCGGAGCAGGATCATCGGCAAACTCGCGGTACGAGGCGATGGGCCACTTGTCGCCCACCTTGTCGCGGACGGCGATATACCGCAACTGCGCTTCCGCCGCCCCCGCTTCGGCCGTGATCTGCCGAACACCCTCCTCGACGGCCAGGCTGTCTCCGATCGAACGGACAGACGTCACTTCCATCGCCATCACAGCCTTCGGAAACTTCTCGAAGAATGCCTTGAAGAGCGACGTGATCTCGGCCCGGCCGGTGTAGACGTTGCCGTTCTCGTCAACGAGTTCACCCTTCTCCATGAAGAGGGCGGCCACGCCGGCCGGATCGGCGGCATTGAAGGCCTTGACAGTGGCCTCCATCTCGCGGCGGATCATCGCTTCGAACTCGGGCGACGCGGCCAAATCAGCCGTGGCCGTCTCGGCAGCCTTGGCCGGCACGACCACCGACTGCACCTCGGCACCCGCCACGATCCCGGCGGGCAGGAGCGCGATCAGCAGCAACCACTCTACCTTCTGCTGCCAGCCCCGAAGGCTCCTCTCAACGACGTTTTGGAGGCGCGTCTCGACCACGTTCATACAGCCCTCGACTTCGGTTTCGATGATGAATTCTCCCACGAGTGGATAGGAAAGCATTTTCCTCCCGCAGTTGCAAGTAATTCGCGGCGATACCGTGCGACAGCCGCACCGGCCGCCTCGCCGGAGCCGGCCGCTTGTCGGTTCTTCAGGCCACGTGTAGGTTTTTCGCAACGCATTCCACCCTCAGTGATGAACGTCCCCTTTTTTTCCGTCAACTTCTACCGTCGAGGAGTCCACCATGGCACTGCCTACCAAGGCCGCAATGAGCCTGTTCGAGGAATTCAAAAATTTCGCCTTCAAGGGCAACGTCATCGATCTCGCCGTCGGCGTGATCATTGGCGGCGCGTTCGGCAAGATCGTGTCGAGCATGGTCGACAACCTCATCATGCCTGTGGTCGGGGTGATCCTCCCCGGTAACAACGGCTACGAAAAATGGGCGATCACGATCGGCGAGAAGACGATCCCCTACGGAAAATTCCTGGGCGACATCGTCAGCTTCCTGATCCTGGCTCTTGCGCTGTTCATCTTCATCGTCAAGTTCCTCGGCTGGGTAATGAAGTCGAAGGCTGCCGAAGCGGCGGAGACCGCTCCCCCAGCGCTCACCAAGGACCAGGAAATCCTCGTCGAGATTCGCGACCTGCTCAAGCAGCAGGCCCGCTGACCGTCAGCGCCGAAGCCGGCCCAAACAGCGTCCGCTTGGCCACGCTCCACCAGCCCGGGCGGTCGAGTTGCAGGTAGGGCGAGTCGGGCGGCAACGTCGCCACGAGATGAGCGTGCGCGCGTTTCAGATTGTGGTAGGGCAAGGACGGGAAGAGGTGGTGCAGGGCGTGGTAGCGGATGGAGAACGGGAAGAAGAGCAGTGTCAGCGGGTCGTTCCGCGTGAAATTGCAGGAGTCGGTGATGTGGGCCGCCATGTCGACCCGGGTGCCGTCGCCCTCGAAGTGATGATCGGCCAGTTGCCTCAGTTGGTTGAGGACCACGGTCGCCACCGCCAACGCATACAGCATCGGTATCCGGGTCCAATGATTGAGTCCGAGGAGCACCAGCGCCGGAATCAACGCCGCCCGCAGGAAACAGGGAATCTCCACCGCGAAGATTGCCCAACGGTCGGCGGGCGTCAGCTTCCGCTCATACTGCCGGTTGAACGTCAATGACGAGGCACGCCGGAGCGTCCACTCCCGCAGGCTTGGATCGAGAAAAGTGAGCGGCGTCAGCAGAAACCGCAGGAACACCAGCAGCGGAAACGCAAGCACGTATGCCGCATACCGCACCAGGCTCGCCGGATTGCCCGACACGAGACAGTTGGCGACGTATTCCGGATCCTGTGGAGTTCCGTAGAACCGCTGGCTGTGGTGATCGCGGTGATGGCGGGTGAAAAACGGGCTGGGAGTGAGCGTCATCATGCCCGCCAGCAGATTCCACGCGGCCTTGAAGAGCGTCATCTCGTGCTGTCCGAGATGGCAGACCTCGTGAATCAGTGAGCCGAGTCGGTAGAGCCAGAACGCCGCCAGCGGAAATGCCAGAAGCTGGAGCCAGGATCCAAACGGGAGCGTCAGATAGGCAGCCGACGCCGTATAGGCCGCGAACAGGCTGATCAGGAAATCGGTCCAGTATCGCACGGGCGACACCCTGAAGAAGTCGGTGTCGGCGACGCGAATCGACTGGCGTACCTGCCGGATCCAGGCCACGGAATCGTCGGTCGATCCCGCTTCGTCGGGAAATTCCGCGATGGCTGCTGCTTCCTGCATGCGTTCCGCCTCCGATGCCGGTTCGAAACGGCGCAGTTCACCATAGATCTGCTGCGGAGGCCAGACCAAACCGTTGCGGAGCGGCAGGTGTGGAAAAAGCCGAGGAGGCTGGGCGCCCGGCGCCCAGCCTCCTCTTATTTACAACGAGCTCATGGAGCAATCGCAGCAATTACTTGCAGCGACGGCAGCCACGGTGCTTGCAGCCCTTCTTGCAGCCAGCACCGGCACCGGCACCGGCACCGCAGTCGCCGCAAGCCGAAGCCTCGCCGGCAGCCGCACCCGCGTCGCCGCAGGCACCGGCATCGCCGCAGGCACCGGCGCCACCGGCCGAGCCGGCATCGCCGTAGCCACCACCGCAAGCGTTCTCAACGGGCACCTCGACGGCGACCGTCACGCACTTCT
>JBIIMX010000087.1:0-10604 GCA_044337765.1 Pirellulales bacterium
CTTCAGCCGGCACGCGCATGCGAAAAGAACGTACTCTCGGCCGCGGTCGGTGCGCATGCGGTTCGCGTATCGCTCCCGGAAGAAGCCCGGATCGTTGTCCCAACATCACTCGACAATCGGGATGGGCGCACGTTGAGCGAACCGGCTGAATCGGCGAACAGCCTCGGGCCACGTGGCAACGGCCGTCTATCGATGGCGGTTGGTGCGACGATCGCCTTGACTGGGCTCGTCGGACTCTTCGGCGAAGTGCTCGCGGGCGGGCGTTTTCTCGCTTTCCGCGACTCCATGCATTTTTTTCCTCCGCTGTATCGGCTGGTGGCGAGTGAGTGGCTGTCTGGCCGGGTCCCGCTTTGGAATCCGTGGCTCAACGGCGGCCAGCCACTGGCAGCCATGAACACTGCCGGCGTCTTCTACCCGCCGCAGTTGTTGGCGACGATTCTTCTGCCGGACGGAGTCTCGCTGAGTGTGCTCATGATCGGTCATGTGGTCTTGGCCGGAGCGGCCGCATTCGTGATCGCTCGAGATGCCGGTGCCTCTCGCGACGCATCGCTGTTGGCAGGACTCTCCTTCGCCCTGTCGGGTTGCATTCTGTTTCACATCTACGCCCCAAACGCATTGGCGGGTGCGGCCTGGGCGGCCTGGGCCGTCAGGGCGGGCAAAAAACTTCTCGAACGTTTCGACGCCGGGGATTTTCTTGTCCTATCCCTGGCACTCGCCTGCGCGGTGCTCGCCGGCGATCCGCAGTCGTCCTTCCATGCCGGAATCGTGATCGGCATTTTGCTGTTGTGTCGCCAGCGCTGGCGTGCCCCGACGCAGTTCGTCGCACATCGCCGGGCAATCGTCGGGCATTGCGGCGTGCTCGTTGCGGCAGCAATGCTCGGAGGCTTGCTGTCCTGTGTGCAACTCGGGCTCACGGGTGAGTTTATGGTGGCTACAACCCGCTACGCCGACATTGTGCCAGTCTCCCTCTGGGACGTCCCCACATTCCTCTGGTGTGCAACGCCCGACCGACGAGATGGCTGGTATTCCGTGCTTCTGGGCCATCCGCCGGAGGGCGTAGGTTTCTACCACGAGATCTACCGGTACAGCATTGCTCCCTGGTGGTTCTTGGAATGCCTGTCTCCGACTCTTGCCGGTCCATTCCTCGACCGTTGGCCG
This sequence comes from Pirellulales bacterium, assembly GCA_044337765.1. Lineage (GTDB taxonomy): Bacteria > Planctomycetota > Planctomycetia > Pirellulales > UBA1268 > CAMCQY01. The sequence continues at coordinate 1,159 of JBIIMX010000087.1, forward strand.
CGCAGTCTGGGATGGGAAGGGGAGGCCTGGGTGGCGACGTTGTACGCAGGGATCATTCCGCTGGCCTGCTCTTTTGTCGCCATCGCGGTTCCGCGGGCAAGGATGGGAGCCAGAGGGTGGGGCGTGGTGCTGGCGTTTTCCTATCTGGCGGCGGTGGGTGGGTTCGGAGTGGTCGGCGCTGTTCGTCACGTGATCGCGCGAACAACCGGAGCGACCGATGTCGCCTTCTATCTGCCGGGGGACGAAGTTGGGGGTTTGTATTGGATGCTTGTGTCCTTTGTGCCGGGCTATGCGGGGTTTCGCTACCCGGCAAAATGGCTCGCGATCGTCGCACTCGCTTTGTCGCAACTGACGGCATCTGGTTTCGATGCGATGCTCCGCGACAGTCGTAGCCTTCGCTTGCTGGCCCAACTGACCGTGGGGCTCGGGGGCTTGGCCATACTGGCAACGGTCGTAGCCGGATCGTTCGCGGGTGAATCGCGGCACCTCATCCTCGCCGGGGGCATCCTCGCGGTCGTCGTTGCTGCGCTGGCGACCGTCATCGCGGTGCTGGCTCGTCGTGGACGCATCGCGCATCCGCTGGCCAGTGCGATGCTTGTTGGGCTGACTGCAGTCGACCTTGTCGTCGCCGGTCGATTCTTCATCTACACATCGCCGTTCATCGCTCTAGTCGAGGGTGGCGCCGCGGTCGAAACGCTGCTCCAGCAGCGACTGCCAGCCTTGGCAGCGACGAGCGCCGTGCCCCGACTGGGTGCCATCGATAATGTCATTCATCTCCCGGTGACCGATGATCCGAACGATCGAGCGCTTATCGCCGGCATGGCCATGCGAGGCCAAACACCGATGCTGCACGGCTGGGGAAAGATCGGAGAACCGAGTACCGCCATGGAGGCGGACCTCGAGACGTTCTTTCAGTCGCCCCGAACCTACGGCGAATCGCGTGTCTTTTCACGTCGCATGTTCGACGCTGCAGCCGTCGAATTCTTCGTGGTCCCGCTGGATCCTTTGCCCGCCGTCTCCTTCCGTGAGTTTGAGCGTGATTGGTCGGATGCGCAGAGGCGAGGCGTCTATGAAGGGCCCTTGCCCATCGGTGCCAGGATGCCAAGCACCCTGGCGTTGCCGGCCGGCGTTGCCGAGCAAGACGCATTCGTGAAGTACATACGCAACGAATCGGCTGAACCGCGGGCCCGGATTGCCTCACGAGTCCTGCGTGTCGATCCCGTCGGCGACCGGGCCGATCATGCCTACGGCTCGCTGATGACGAGCATCGCGTTTCCGAGCCCGAGGATTCCCGTCCTCGGGTCGACTGTGGTGGTCGAAACCGCCACCCCGGTGGTTCTACCCGACCGCACCGCTCTTCAGCCGCCTGCCGCCGGCGAGAAGTGCCGGGTCGTTGTGGACGAACCCCGGCGGGTCGTCCTCGAGGTTACGCTCGCCGCGCCGGGCCTTGTGGTTCTGGCCGACACGTTCCACGCGGATTGGGGTTTGCGCGTGCGGTCGAATGGAGGCCAGCCCCAAAAGCACGAAATTCTCCGCGTCAATCGTATTCATCGAGGGTGCACGCTGCCTGCCGGAAGCCATGTGCTGGAGTACACCCATACGTCCGCCGTGTTTGAGCGGACATGGCCCATCACGTTCGCCGCTTGGGTTGGGATCATTGGGTCCGCGGGCTGGCTTTTCTCGCGTCGGGCGCATCCACGACAGGTCGGCCCCGCATCCGCTCGGGAAAAATTTTCTTGACGACGCGAGTCTCGTGGATCACCTGCATGACGGCGCGTTCCTTCTTCGCACCGATCACGTAGTTGCCCAACGGCGCCGCTTCGTCGAGCGGCACGATCCAATCGGCCGGGCCGAAGCGGGGCACAACGAGTTCGGCAGGGTCGCGGGATGGGTCGATCATGTACTGGTAGGGGCGACCGTTCAGCGCGCAGACTGAGTCGCAGACCACGACCGGCTCAGGCATGCCCTCCCGCATGGCCCGCTCCTTGAGGAATCGGGCGAATGCAACAATGCCCTGCGGTTCCCCCGGCAGCCAGTACCGCTGCACCCCTGTAAGCGTGCCGTCGAGGTTGGCCGCCTGGCACGCTCCAGAAGCGGGATCGCAGAGATGAAACCCGAGGAACTCGCTCTTGAGGTCGAGCTTCATCGTCCAGGCAAAGTAAAAGCCCTCACGGGTCCAGCCGACATTGCCAGGAATCAGATGGTGTCGGAACGGAAGGAGCAGTTGCGTCGCGAGCCACGCTGCACAGCCCCACGCCACGCAAGGGGAGCAGCCCGTGGTCGGCAATCCCCTCGCGGCCTTGACTGCGTCTTGAGCGCCGGTCCCGCGATCGCGGGATAGCCAGCGGTCCAGCGTGGCGGGCGGTAGAAAGAGGATGGCACCGCCCATTCCGAGCCAGGGAAAGATGCCGATGTCGAACATCTGCATGTTCGTGAGGTGGAAGAGCAGCATCGCGGCGATAGCCGGCCAGCGGGTGGGCCGCCAGAGGATGGCCGGCACGATCAGCAGATCGAAGAGCATGCCGCCCCAAGCGAATGCGACCCCGGCCCATGGCTGCCGCACGAGCGGACCATAGAGCGGGTTATCCCAGAGTTCCCAGAGCTGGGCCCGCATCGGTTCTCCCCGCAGCCAATCGGCCTTGATCTTGGCGAGGCCGCCGAAGACGTAGGGGATGGCCATCTGGATGGCGGGCCCGAAGAGCTGCCACCGCGGCACTGTCCGTGAGACGAGGCTGGGACGCCGCCACGCGTCGATCGACCAGCGGCGATGCGCGTCGCCGACGGCGAGCCAGCCGGCCAGCAGACAGATGAGGTAAAAGTGGTTGTTGAAATACGCCCGGTCCACAAGGAATGTGTAGGTGTATCCGACGGCGAAAAGCACCGCGGCCAATCGGTAGCAAGAGCCGAGGGCGACAGCCACCGCAGCCAGGATGATGGTGGCATAGACGACCGGAGCCAGCCAGCCTGGCAGCAGCGGCACCCACTCGAAGCCGGTGTACGGGAAGCGGATCGGGCGGCTGCTGATCATCTCCACCCGTCGCGACCAACTGCCAACAAGTTCTACGCAGATGAGCGTACCGAACAGGATCCGGAAGGCCGCAAGCGTGGCGTTGTCCACCGGCATTGCCAGCCACGAGCTCAGATGTCCCAGTGGTGAGTTCTTCATGCTTGGCCGACCTCGAGATCGCGGGAGAGGCGTCAAAGCGACGGCGCCGATCGGGTCGGCGTGTGAAACAGCGCGTCGGTCACGGATGTACGGTCGTCGGTCCACGCCCACGCTCTTGGGCCCGGCAGCGACGGTTGCCACTGCCACCGCGGGCTCGTCGGGTTGCTGTAGACCCGCTTCGCGATGTCAAGGGATCGAGTCAGCGCCATCCACCGCGAGGGGAGGCGGGCGAAATCCTCCGGAACGTCTCGGTCGGCCCCGTCGAGTGCCATCCAGCCCCCCTCGGCGGCCAGTGCCGCAACAATCGGCGCCAAATTGAGATAGCGATTGGAGATATGCACCGCCAGGACGCCCTCGGCGGCGAGCTTGCGGCCGTAGAGATCGAGCGCCTCGCGGGTCAGGAGATGGGTCGGGACGGAGTCTCCCGTGAACGCGTCGATGACCAGCAGTTCAAACGTATCGTCCGGCTCCCGCGCCAGGGCGAGCCGGGCATCGTCCACGACGATCCGGCAGCGGCCCGCGGTGTCGGCTAGATAGCTGAACCACTGTGCGTTGTGGGCGATGGAGACGATGGCTGGGTCGATTTCGAAGAACACAAACTCCTGACCGGGCTTTGCATAGGCGGCGACTGTGCCTACGCCCAGGCCAGCGACACCGACCCGGCCGAGCGGTGCGACCTGCTCGATCGCTCCGAAGATGCTGCCGAGCGGACCGGTTGGGTGGTAGTAGGCCAGCGGAATCCGTCGGCGGTCAGGATCGCTGGAGACGAGTTGGACGCCGTGCCGGATCGTTCCGTGCACCAGCTCCCGCGAGGGCCCGTTGTCGCTCGCTTCCACCCGCAGGACTCCGAAGAACGTTCGCGTCCGGTGGAGCACCTGCCGCTCCTGCTCGATCATCCAGAAGGAGGTCAACAGCACGAGGGCGAGACCAACCGCCCGCTGCCGGCGGTCGACCACGAGCACCGCGACGAGGGTCGCGGCACCGATGGCGACGAGCCAGAGAGTGCGACTCGGCGGCAGGCCCGGCACCATGCCGGCGGCCAGGGCCATGCCGGCCGCGGCGGCGACGGCGGCCGACAGTCGCGGCCCCAGCGACCAACTGCGGGCCACTGGAGGAATCACGCCCGCGGCGGCGGCGACCGCCAAGGGAAACTCGTGGTGCGCGTCGAAGAGCACCGGCGCGACAATCGCGTTGAAGAGCCCGCCCATCGCTCCGCCCGTGGCCATCGCCAGGGAAAAGATCGTCAGTTGCCCGGCGGGTGGTCGGGAGTCGACAAGCAACCCGTGCAGGGCGACGCAGATCATGAAGAAGGCGATGCAGTGGCCGACCAAGACCGTCCAGGTCGGCTCGCGGACGTTGCCGCCGAGAAGCCAGGCGATGGCGACAATCGCAGCGATCGCAAGCGTGGGTTCGAACCGGCGGAACCGGCGGCCGCCGGACGAAAACACGATGATGAAGCTCGCCAAGTAGATGGCCAGCGGTACGATCCAGAGCAGCGGAATCGGGGCGACCTCGGCGGTCGCGTAGGTCGTGATGCTCGAGAGCCACGACGCGGGAATGGCCGCCAGGAAGGCCCATCGCAGCCAGCGAAGCCATCCCACCGCCGGCTCGGATCGCATGGACTGTTCATGGTTCGATCGTGGTGCGTGCCGCGTCAGTCGCCAACCCGCCGTAAGCGTGAGCGCGGCGACAAGCAGGAAAAGGCCGGAGAGGATCTCCACCTGTCGCGACAGGCCGGCCACGTTCTCGATCGCGAGCGGATAGGCCACGAGTGCCAGGAAGCTGCCCGCGTTGCTGGCCGCGTACAACCGGTACGCGACGTCGCCGTTGTCGGGGTCGCCACCACGATCGTGTAGGCCCTGTTGCGCGTGCCAGTGGCCGAGGAGCGGCGACAGCGTCGCCAGCGTGAAGAATGTGGGGCCGACCGTGCAGGTCAGCACCAACGGCACGGCGATGGCCTGCGCGACACCGTCGCCGATCGCCAGCATGTCTGGCCGGCGGGCGATCACGAGGGTGGCCAGGGCGGTGATGGTAAACAACCCCCCGATGACGGCGAACTGGCTCCGCGGGGCCGGGAGCCGCCCAACGCGGTCGGCGAAGAAGTAACCCGCCACCAGGGCGACCTGGAAGAACGCCAGGCACGACACCCACACCGAGGGCGCACCGCCGAACCGTGGCAGTAGAAACTTTCCGGCGAAAAGCTCGAGCAGAAACAGGCACAATGAGCCCGAGAAGGCGGCGGCGAGCAGCCAGATATCGGGGGCGTCGCGGACGTGTGCGGCCGGCCTCGTGCCGTCGGGCAGCGCGGCCTGTCCGCGGCGGTCAGTCGCCGCCATCGTCGGCCTCGCTGGCGGATGGAGCGTCGGCCGCGTCGGCCGGCTGCTTGGCAGCAGGCTCGGGCCGCGCTGCCGCCGCGAAGGAGACGTCCGCGTCCAGACCGGCAGCCGTCGCCTCGGCCCGCAGCGATTCGACAAGTGAGGCGGCCGCGGACTGGCGGATGTGCTCAGGCGCCCATGCCCAGATCCGGGCCCGGGTCAGCAGCGGTACGGACGCCTGCCGCATGCAGGCGTCGAAGGAGTTGTCGACCAGCTTCGGAAAGGGGAGCAGTTTCGTTTCGTCGAGCACAAACGCCTCGCCCCGCTGGGCCGCGGCATACCGCCTGTCGTAAGCGGTCCGGGCGATGCGGAGGAAGCGACCGAAGACCCGCGTGTCGCCCTTGGCCAGGCCTTCGAGCAGGCCGCGGCGGATCATGGCGTCGAGCAACTGCCGAAGGTCGGCGGGGTTGACGTTGGCCATGCCGGCAAAGCGGATGGCCACGAAGTTTTCCACGGTGTCCGAAAAGGCCGGCTCGTCGCCGAAGCCCTGCCGCTCGGCCAGGTCCTTGAGAAGCGTGAAGTAGCGTTCTGCCTCGGGCTGATCCCCGTAGAGATAGGAGAGCGTCGTCGCCAGATCGAGGAATCGCTCGTAGGTGCCAAACAGGTCTGACTCCTCGGCTGTCCCGAATTCTCCGGCGGTGACGCCCTCGGTGGAGGCGATGAGGGCGAAGGCCTCCTGGATCGCCCGCTCGAAGCTGCGGGCGAACCGCGGATCGGCGAGGAGGTCGACCCGGTTGGTGACCGGGTCGTATTCCACCCGGCCGGTGCGCATCAGGTCGAGGAGCATCATCAGGCGGCCTCGGACGAGCATCAGTTCGTTTGTGTCCTCACGCTTCGCGAGCGACCGCGACACGGCGACCCCCTGCTCCGACCAGTAGATGCCATGGGACTGCGGATGCCGCCAGTCGAGCGGCCCGTAGGTTTCCATGACCTCGAGCATCTTGGCAGGCTCCATGCGGTAGCGGTCTTCGAGCACCCGCCGCTGCAGGTGGGGCACGAGCTGTTCAAGCACCAGGGAGGCCAGCTCGGGATCCTGCCGGAGTGCCTCGACGAACTCCCGGTTTGTCCCCGGCGGCAGGGCCACGTCGCCGAGTACCTTGGCGTCGAGCGAAGTGAACCGCATCATGACTCTGCCGAGCATCCGTAAGAGCCCTTCGTCGGGCTCGAGCCCCGCCGTCCGAACGGCGTCGACCGCGCGTTGCACCGCGGGCGTCGCGGCTGTGAGTTCGTCGAGCGTCCGCGGGGCGTCGACGATCCGACGGAAGCGGGCGAGCGCCTCTGGCGTGGTGCGGCCGGCGACGATATTGCCGACGACTTCCTGCATCTCGGCAGCCAGCCGCGCCTTGTAATACCGGTGATCCTTGTCCCCCATCCGCGCAATCTTGCCCTGGAAGATCCAGGCCAGGTCGAAGTAGAGGCTGGCCGCCTTGGGATTGAGCGGGATTCCCCGCGACCGCAAGAGATCGATGCCCCGGCTCACCCAGCCCCATCGTTCCGCTGGCACCTGGGTTGCGGCGGCGACATTCCAAGAAAGATTCCAGGCCTGGAATCCCCAGACTTTCTGGAACCGCGGCTGGAGCATGGTGATCCATTGCGCAAGCGTCTGCGCCTCGTAGAAATCCCCCTCCATCTGCAGGTGGTCGGCCCGCGCCCAGAGCACATCCACCGCCAGACCCCGAAACGTGCCCAGGGCCGCCGTCACGATGGCGACGTGGGGTGGCATGCCCCGTGTGCCTTCCATCTTCACAAACAGCTCAAGCTCCTCCCGCTGCTTCTGCACGGCGCCGGCGACGGCCGCCGCGCCGGCGAGGCAGGCGACAAGAGCGACAGTGGCGATGGTGGTGGTCGTCCGATCACTCATGACGCACTGCTCACAAGATCTCGCCGCTCGAGCAGCACCCAGCCGAGGGCGAGCAGTGCGAGCGGGTAGGCGACCGCCAGGAAGAGCAATCCGGAAGCGACTTCCGCCAGGGGTACCAGGCGGCCGGTGGCGAGCTGCCCGATCGCGTCTTGGGTTCCGAAGGACGGAATCACCGCCAGAAAGGCGTCGGCACAGTAGGCACCGAATGTCTTGATGAGCTCCCACCACTCGACCTTCACGATGCGTTCGACGATCATGCTCAGCCGTAGCCGCAGCATGTCCATGAGCGTGTCGTTCTTTCGATCGAGCCCCGTGTAGATGTCGATCGCGTCTGCAAAGAAGCCGTTGGCGGCCGCGGTGACGTAGACCATCAGGCTGGCGAGCAAGGCCGTGGGGAAGCCGAGCCAGGCGGCGGCCGCCAGCGCTGCCGCCGCCAAGAGCACCAGCTTTGCCCACATCACAAGCAGCCCGCGGACGACGTTGTTGCCAAAGCTTCCGGCCCGATACATCACCTCCAGCCCCTCCCCCGGCGTGAAAGCGATGCTCGTGGGCCGTTCCTCTCCCGGCATGACGAGGTTTTGGTTGGCGATCGTCACCCGCAGCGTGCCATCGTCGGCAATCGCCTCGGTCGGCAGGTCGATCGTGTGCGTCATCCCGGTGGAGAAGGTGTAGGCCGCGTGTTCGCCGCTGCGGATCGGGAACGGTCGCTCGTTGAGCCAGAGGGCGAATCGGACGTCGGCCCGGGCGATGGAGGAGTTGTCGGCGAAGGGTTCGAGCCGCAGCTGCACGACGGGCGCCCGGATCGCCTGCTTGTCGAGTCCCGTGAACAAATAGCTCGAAACGACGTCTGCGGTCACAGTGTGCCATTCGTGCACCCTCTGCGCCACGATCCGCTTGCGGGCCTGTTCCGGGCTCCGGTCGAACGAGGCCGGATCCGAATTACGGATTTCCTCGATGGTGGCGGCCACGGAGCGGTCGAAGTCCGCGCCGCTGGGATGCACCGGACGGGCCACGACGCGAGCGGTGAGCACCTGCTCCTGGACGGCGAGGCGGTCGGCGGCGTCGGCGGCGGGCGTCTTCGCCAGCGCCAACACGCCTGCATAGACGCCGATGCCCACCAGGCCGACGAGCATCGCGTCGAGCAGGATCACGCCGAGCCACTTGCCCAGGAGGTATTCCGAGCGGTGGATCGGCTTCGAAAGCGTCATGTGAATCCGGCGGCTCTCGATGTCGCCGCAGACGCTGCCGCACGCAAGGGCGATCGTGATCACAGCCAGGAGCACGCTCGCGCCGGAGAGCGACCACGTGAGGAGGAATTGGAGCCGGTAGGCGAGCCGTTCCTGCGGATCCAGAAGCAGGGGCAGAATAGGCAGGGTGACGACCACCATCATCACGAGCAGAATGGAGAGCCGCGACCCGATCGCCTCCTCGACGATCGCCCGGGCCACACCGATGACGGGATGGCTGCCGGAGAGCAGCTGTCGCAGCACCGCGACGCCGACGACAAAGCCGACTGCCAGCGCGACGGCACCCGCCACCGCGATCGCCGAGGCGGGTCGCCCGGCCGCCCAGAGGCCCGCGGCCAGTGCCAGCGCCGCGATCGCGGCTCCTGGCCGGGCGAGTCGGGTCCGCCGGCCTGCTGCCGGGTTGTCGGCGAGCCAAAGCGGCAGGCCGTCGCCCGCGAGCCGCGGCTCTGGCAACGGCGGCGAGACGTCATGGTCCGTGTCGGTCTTCATCGGCTCACCGCTTCATGAGGCTGTCGAGCAGATTGGTATCGACCGGGCTCTCGGCCCCCTGGGCGGCCGTTCCGGCGTCGTCCGGCACCGGCTCAGACGCCGCCAGAAATTCGGCCACCTCGCCGCCGCTGGACGCGCCGGACGTCCGTACTCCTTCGGCCCGAGCCTGCTCCACGATCTCGAGGAACAGGCTCTCGAGCTTGCGCCGTGGCCGTTGCACCTTGGTCAGGGCGAGATCGTGCCGTCGGAGCAGCGTCCGCACCTCTTCGACCACGGGTGGCGGCAGTTCGGAGGTTTCGAGCAGCGTG
>JBIIMX010000526.1:0-2697 GCA_044337765.1 Pirellulales bacterium
AATCGTCAGCGGGATCACGAGCGCCGCGGCCGCCGTCGGCGCGTAGGCCAGCGCGAGGCAGTAGCCCGGAATCGCCAGCAGACCACCGAGCAGGAGGCCGAGCGCGAACTCCCGTCGGAGAATCCGCGGCCAATCGGCGAGTTTGCAGTCCCCCGTCGAGAGGGCGGTGATTACGAGCGTGGCTGATTGATTGCCCGAATTGCCGCCGCTGGCAATCACCAACGGGATGAAAGCCACGAGCCAGGCATGCGGCGACTGCCACTTTGCAAGCACCATTGCCGTGACTGCAGCCGTGGCGAAGAGGATGGCCAGCCACACTCCCCGCTTCCAGGTCATCGAGACGATGGCCGCTTCCAGGTAGCTTTCGCCGAGCGGCGAGATGGCGGCGATCCGCTGGGCGTCGTCCGTGGCATCCTGCCGGACGGCGTCGAGCACGTCGTCGTGCGTGACGATGCCCACCAGCCGGTTGTGCTCATCCACCACGGGAATGGCGAGGAAGTCGAACCGGGCCAGCTTCTCCACCACGCGGTCGCTCGGCTCCTCCAGGCGGACACTGATCGGGTCCCGCTGCATGAGATCCGACACGAGCGCCGTCGGCCGGGCGAGGATCAGGTCGCGGAGCGACACGAAGCCGACCAGCTTCCGGTCGGCATCGAGGACGTAGATGTAGTAGATCGATTCGCTGTTGGGGGCCTGCGACCGCAGGCGGGCCACCGCCTCCCCGGCCGTGATGTCGGCCGGCAGCGAAGCGTACTCGGTCGTCATCAGTGCCCCGGCCGAGCCTTCTTGGCAGGAGAGGAGCATGCGGATGTCATGACGCTCGGCCTTCGCCACCAGCGGCAGAATCTCCTCGACGAGTTCCGGGTCGAGTTCGCGGAGCAGGTCGTCGCGGTTGTCCGGGGCCATCCACTCGATCAGCGGCCCCAGATGGGCCCGGTCGGCCGCCTTCACCAACTCCACCTGCCGGGGCATGGAGAAGTAGGGGAAGATTTCCGCCTGCCTTTCGACCGGCAGGAAATCGAGCAGCCGCCACAGTTCGCTGTCTTCGAGGCCTTCGGAAAAATCTGCCACCGTGGCGGGATGGAGTTCCCGGGCCACCTCCCGCACGCCTTCGGCATCCCCCTCAACCAGCATAACGCGGAGTTCGGGGATCAAAATGGGATTGGCGGTGGGCATGTGGCGGGAAAGGGTCGGCGTGGGTGGGGGAGCTTGGCGGGGGTCGGAAAAGGCCGCCGGAGGGAGTGGCAGCCGTGGCGGGCGGCATGTCTATACTCATCCATCTGCCTTGCCGACAGGTCCAGTATGCCATGAACGTCTCACGAGTCGAACGCCGAATTACGGTCGTGCCGGCCCCACTGATGTGGGCTGCCATCCTCGCCTGGACTGGGACCGTGTTCTCGGTTGCCACGCTGTCCGCGGCCGAGTTGACCGCGGCCAGAGATACCGCACGGGGATTGAGCCTGCTCCTTTCGCAGCCGTACCTGCCACCCGACTTCGATCAACAGGTTTTTGACGAACTCTGGACCACTTGGGAGGAGCCCGACCGCAGCCGTGCCGAGCGGGCAACCATGCCGGAGCGGCGACGGATGGCCATGGAGCGGTACGGCCTCACCCCCCATCCTGACGATCCCTCCCGATCGATGCAGTACGTGGTCGATCCAGCATCGGGATCGTGGACGATGAGCTGCCTCGCCTGCCATCAGGGGCAGGTCGACGGCCGAGCGATGCCGGGTGTGCCCAACTCCAACTACGCGCTCGAGACGCTCACTGAGGAGGTGCGACTCGTCAAGGTCCGGCAGCGGAAACCCTTTGGACACATGGACATGGGATCGCTGCTTTTGCCGCTCGGCACCACCAATGGCACGACCAATGCCGTGATGTTTGGTGTGGCCCTCATGCGGCACCGCGCTCCAGACCTGTCGATCATCCCGCGACCGCCGCGGTTCGACCTCGTTCACCACGACATGGATGCGCCCCCCTGGTGGCATTACAAGAAACGCCAGAGTCTCTATGCCGACGGCTTCGCGCCCAAGGGGCACCGGATCCTGATGCAGTTTCTCCTGGTGAAGGAGAATGGTCCGGAGAAGTTTCACGCCTGGGAAGACGAATTCCGCGACATCGAACGGTGGATCGAGTCGATCGAGCCGCCGCCGTGGCCGTGGGCGGTCGACAGGCCGCTCGCCGACAGAGGACGGGTGATCTTCCAGCAGCACTGTGCCGAATGCCACGGCACCTACCGTACTGCCGGGGCGGCCGACGGGGCCGAGAAAGAGACCTACCCAGATCGTATCGTGGACATCGCAGAGGTCGGCACAGACCGCGTGCGGCTCGACTCGCTCACCGCGAAGGAACGCGGCGACCTCAACACGAGCTGGTTTGGCCATCTCGGTGAAGATGCCGCCTCGATGAAAGACCGTGAGTCTCCCGCCGGCTACGTGGCGCCGCCGCTCGACGGCGTCTGGGCGACTGCTCCCTATCTCCACAACGGCTCGGTGCCGACGCTCTGGCACCTGCTGCATCCTGAGCGGCGGCCGGCCGTCTGGAAGCGGACGCCGTCGGGCTACGACCAGACCCGCGTCGGCTTGGAGGTGGAGGAGATGGAGAAAATGCCCGCAGGAACGGGGCAGGGAAAGCTCTCCTCCGCCGAACGCCGCCGTCATTTCGACACGTCGAAGCCAGGCAAGAGCGCCAAGGGCC
>JBIIMX010000527.1:0-2696 GCA_044337765.1 Pirellulales bacterium
TCTCGCCGCCGCATGCATTGAACATGGTTATCGCCGTCGCAACGCGATCGTGGATCGCCGCGAGCGTGTCGTCGGAGAGGAGCGAGCGACCACCTTGCGACCACGCAGCGCGGCGGGACTGCCAGGGCTCGGCCAGCAGCCGTCGAGCCTGTGCGATCCGCCGTTCGACACCCGGCGACATCCCCGCGCGGGGCGGATGGCCCGGCAGGCGGGCGGCCGCGAGGTGAAGCCGGGCAAGCGTCGTCGCAGCCGCGGCCGACTGCGCGGGAGTGGGGCAGGGGACCGCCACACCGGTCATGAAGCAACAGAGCTCCCAGAGCCTGCCCTCGGCATCACTCACGACCGTGTCGCCATCGAGGGCGGGCATCACCTCGGGCACCTCGGCGACGCCCGCAGCCCGCAGGTGCCTGCCGAGCCCATGGACGAAACGTGCATGCTCGACGGATGCCCCCGCATGAAAACTCTTGAGCACAAACCGTCCGGGCCTGTCGTAGAGTTCCACCACGAACACCTGCGACCCGCTGAAGCCCGCCGCCCCCAGTGGGGCAATGCTCACTGGCGCGGCGGCCGACCACCGGCGACAGAGGGCGGCGATCGATGCAGAGGGATACATGGGAAAGGCGAGCCGGGATCGGCGAAGGTGGAGGAGACGAGGAGGATGTCCGACTTGTTGTGCGTGCCATGCCGTCCCGGGTGGCAAGTCGGAATCTCCGAGCGAAGGAAAGTTTGCCGTCCCGGCGGTGCGATGGCATTGATGCTAGCCCGCGGGGTTCGGCACTGAAACTACCCGTCGAACCTGAAATTGGTCGCCGGGGGAGGGCGATGCTAGGCTTGACAGACTTCGGGCAAAGACCGCCCGGGGGCCTTTTTGACATGCGAAACGGAGCGGCTCTCTCGATGCAAACAACGCAGCTGACGGTGATGGCCAGGATCATGCTGACGGCGGTGGCTGTCACCATGGGAACGTGCATGGCAGCCCGGGCCGAAGACTCCCCCGCCAAGGCCGCGTCACAGGAACCCAAGGCCGATGCCCCCGCACCGACGCCCCCCAAGCCCGCGTCCGACGCCAAGCCCGCCGAGCCAACTCCCGAGACCAAGGGCGGAAAACCACAGTTCGCCGTGGTCCTCAAAGACGCGACGCGGGTCAACGGCCTGATCCCCCTGTGGCGAAAGGACGACAAGGTCTACGCCGAGCTCACCGACTCTTTGCTCGGCAAGGAGTTCTTCGTGCTCATTTCGATCGCGCGGGGCATCGGCGACAGCTTCCTGCTCGGTGGCATGAGCCTGGGATTCGGCGACGACTGGGTCTGGCAGTTCCGCAAGGTCGACGACAACATCCAGATCGTCCGCAAGAACGTCCGGTTCTTCGCCGACAAGGGGAGTCCTGAGGAGAAGGCGGTCGATCTCGCCTACACCGACAGCGTGCTGTTCAGCGTGCCGATCGTGACGACTGGTCCCGCTGGCGGCCACATCATCGACCTGGGATCGGTCTTCCTCACCGACCTGCCGCAGATCTCCCAGCAACTGCCCGGCTTCTCCTTCGCACGGGATCGCTCCACGTGGGCGCGGGTCAAGGGATTCCCCGACAACGTCGAACTCGAGGTGGCCGCCACCTACGGCTCGAGCGGCACGCGGGACATCGACACCGTGCCCGACTCACGGGGCGCGACGATCACGGTGCATTACTCGCTGAGCCTGCTGCCGCAAAACAGCTACCGGCCGCGGCTGGCCGACAACCGCGTCGGCTACTTCGTGACGGCACTCAAGGACTTCTCGCAACAGGTCGACGAGGACCGGTTCGTCCGCTACATCAACCGCTGGAACCTGGAAAAGGCCGATCCTTCGGCCCCTGTCTCACCCCCCAAGAAGCCGATCGTGTTCTGGATCGAGAAGACGGTGCCGTTCAAGTATCGGCAGGCCATCCGGGAGGGCATCGAGTCGTGGAACGAGGCCTTCGAGAAGGCCGGCTTCGCGACCGCCATCGAGGTCCGCCAGCAGCCCGAGGCCACCGACTGGGATCCGAAGACGTCAACTACAATACGTTCCGCTGGATCACGGCCGGGGCGAGCTTCGCCATGGGGCCGTCGCGGGTGAATCCGCGGACCGGCCAGATCCTCGACGCCGACATCATTTTCGACGGCGACTTCCTGCGGTTCTGGCGGACGGAATACGAAACCTTCACGCCGCAGAGCGTGGCCCTGCTCACCGGCGGCACGCTGCACGGTGCCCAGCGTCAGGGCCATTGCTGCGGTGCCTGCTCTCTTTTCGATGGGCATGCCCGCGAGACGGCCGTGGCCGCCGCCGCTCTGGCGGCCAACGCCGAGGGAGGCCTGTCGGAGGCCAACAAGGAAAAACTCGTCCTGCAGGGGCTCACGCTCGTCACGATGCACGAAGTGGGGCACACGCTGGGATTGCGGCACAACTTCAAAGGCAGCGCACTGAAGTCGCTGGCCGACATCAACGACGTGACAAAGACCGCCTCGAGCGGCGCGAGCACCAGCGTCATGGACTACATACCGGTGAACATCGTGCCGAAGGGGAAGACCCAGGGCGACTACTACACCGCCAAGCTCGGTCCCTACGATCTCTGGGCGATCGAGTATGGATACAGGCCGATCTCGGCGGGCAGCCCCGAGTCCGAACTCACGGAACTCGAAAAGATAGCCACCCGCAGCGGCGAGGCGGCACTCGCCTAC
>JBIIMX010000528.1:0-2692 GCA_044337765.1 Pirellulales bacterium
CATCCGCCTGTTGCACGACCACCATCCTTCGCTCCACCTGAAGGCCTGGACGCCGGTTGAGATCAACTGGTTCTGCCACCTGACCAAGCGTTCCATTCGAGACATCCTCGTGGAGTTGAAGGACGCGGGCCTCGGCAGCCTGCCCGGAGGTGGTGCCGAGATCTTTCATCCCGAGGTACGGGACAAGATCTGTGAGCACAAAGCCGACACGAAGGAGTGGTTCAACGTCCATCGGACGGCGCACTCGCTCGGGCTGCGAAGCAACGCCACGATGCTCTACGGCCATATCGAGAATGCCTATCACCGCACCGATCATCTCCTCCGCCTCCGCGAACTGCAGGACGAAACGGGCGGCTTCCAGACGTTCATCCCGCTGGCTTTCCACCCGGAGAACACCCGGCTCTCGCATATCCCGAAGCCAACGGCAGCGATGGACCTCCGGGCGGTGGCCGTCGCCAGGATCGTGCTCGACAATTTCGATCACGTGAAGGCCTACTGGATCATGCTCGGCATCGGAACGGCGCAGGCAGCGCTCGCCTATGGGGCCGACGACCTGGATGGCACGGTCCGACACGAACTGATCTACCACGATGCCGGCGCCACCACGCCGGAGGTGCTGTCGGTCGATCACATCCAGCGGCTCATCCGCGAGGCGGGCCGCGAACCGGTGGAACGCGACACGCTCTACCACCGCGTCGTTCGCGACGGAACGCAGTGGACCGCGATGCCCGTCACCGCTGCGGGGTGACGCCCCAACACGTTCCGCCGCGGTTCAGGGATGCCCCTCACGGATGACTCCGGAATAATAAAAGCCCGGAGCGTAAGCGATGGGATGGGCCCACGAAAAACGTCGTATTCTGCCGGGCAGCCTTTCCATTCATCATACGGGGAGCCGGGGATCGGTGACGGTGGAGGAGCCGAGGAGGATGTCCGACTTGTTGTGCGTGCCATGCCGTTCCGGGTGACAAGTCGGAATCTCCGAGCGACGGAACCTTTGCCGCCCCCGGCGGTGCGGCACCAACGGGCACGCGGCGTGCATCACGAATTTTGTATGGCCACGAGCACCGTGTCGGCCATCGAGCGGGCCGAATCGACGGCGGCCTGGTTGGCCGTAAACGCATTGATCACCGTGGCGGAGCCGCCGTCGCTGTCCATCGAGACCACTGTCACCATCACGCCAGCGCCGTAGTGGTTGCCTGCGGTCGTGATCTTGCCGGGCTGCACCGGATCAAAAATCTCGAAGCCAGAGTTGATCAGCACCTGCTGGGCGATCTGCAGGGCAACGAGCGGGGCGAGATAACACTTGTAGCCGTAGGCGAAGCAAAACACGGACAGGACTCCAGAGGGGTGACGGAACGGATCATCAACGTAGCAGGCCGCTGGCCCATCGGCATCAGCCCACTTTCCCGAGGCCGAGCTGCTCGCCCCACCGCTTGAGGATCAGCTCGCGGAGGCGGCTCCAGCTTGGGGCCGACAGAGAGGGATCGCGGCCGAAAAGTTCGAGGGCGTCGCGGCGGGCCTCCGCCACCACCGACCCATCGCGAAGCAGGTCGGCCAGATACATCGGCGGAGCCCCGCTCTGTCGTGTGCCCACCAGTTCGCCCGGACCGCGGAGCAGCAGGTCTTGTTCGGCCAGCGAGAACCCGTCCGTCGTGGCGACGAATGCGTCGATGCGTGGAATCGAGGCGTCGGCCGACGAGGTCACGGCTCCGCAGATGCCCTGCGTGGCGCCCCGTGCGACGCGACCGCGGAGCTGGTGAAGCTGGGCCAGTCCGAACGAGTCAGCGTCGAGAATCGTCATGATCGTCGCCTGGGGCACGTCGATTCCCACCTCGATCACGCTCGTCGCAACCAGCACGTCGATCTCCCCGGCCCGAAAGCTGTCCATGATGGCCGTTTTCTCCTTCGGCTTCATGCGGCCGTGCACCAGCCCGAGCCGAAACGCCTCGAGCGGGCCGTTGGCCAGATGCTCGAGTGTGCTCGCGATGCTGGCCAGCTCGCGTTTCGACTCGTCGACAGCCGGCACGACGACGTAGCCCTGACGACCTTCCGCGAGTTTCTTGCAGCAGAACTCCCACCACTGGTCGAGCTGCTCCGGCCCGACCCGATAGGTCTTCACAGGCTGGCGGCCCGGAGGCTGCTCGTCGAGCACCGAGACGTCGAGGTCGCCGTAGACGGCGTGGGCGATCGTCCGCGGAATCGGTGTTGCGGTCATGACCAGAACGTGCGGATCGGTGCCCCCCTGCTGCAGCGTGGCCCGCTGCAGCACGCCGAAGCGGTGCTGCTCATCGATCACGACGAGCCCCAGATTGCGGAATTTCGCCGTCTCTCCGCAGACGAGTGCCTGCGTGCCCACCACGATCCCCGCCTCACCCGACCGCATCCGCTCGAGGACGCGCCGCCGCTCCCTCGCCGGCTGG
The DNA here is from genome assembly GCA_044337765.1 of Pirellulales bacterium. GTDB lineage: Bacteria > Planctomycetota > Planctomycetia > Pirellulales > UBA1268 > CAMCQY01. The sequence continues at coordinate 2,421 of JBIIMX010000528.1, forward strand.
CCACCCACGAGCAGATGCACTTCCACGCCGCTGCCGACCAACAGCCGCTCGAGTGTCGTCATGTGCTGGCGGGCGAGCAACTCGGTCGGCGCCATGATCGCGGCCTGGTAACGGAGCGGTTTTTCGGCCGGCGTCGCGGCTGGCGGCTCTTTCACGGCCGAGACGTCTACGGCGGTCTTCACCGGAGTGGCGGCGACGGCGAGCATTGCATAGATGGCAACGGCGGTTTTGCCGCTGCCGACATCCCCCTGCAGGAGCCGGTTCATCGGCCG
>JBIIMX010000088.1:0-10565 GCA_044337765.1 Pirellulales bacterium
GGCGGTTCCCGAGCACGTCCGCGACATCGATGTCGCGGGGTTCTGCACAGCCATCGACAGGCTGAAGGCCGAGGCTCATGCGAGCATCGGGCCGGCGGACTTCGTCCACCTGCAGCGGATCGAGCGGTATGGCCGCGTCGCCACGCTCCTGGGGTATGCCACTGCCTGGCTCATTCCCAATCCGCTCAGTGCCTTCCTGCTCAGCCTCGGGCAGTTCACTCGCTGGCTGCTCGCCCATCACATTCTGCACCGCGGCTACGACCGCGTGCCGGGCATTCCGCCGCGGTACACGAGCCAGGTCTTCGCCCGCGGCTGGCGGCGGTACGTCGACTGGTTCGACTGGCTTCTGCCCGAGGCCTGGGACTACGAACACAACACGCTGCACCACTACCACACCGGCGAGGACGGCGATCCCGACGTTGCGGAACGCCACCTCGAGTTCCTCCGTCGCCTGCGGATTCCGGTCGTTTTCAAATACGCGGTCGTCGCGATCGTGGCCTGCACCTGGAAGATCATTTACTACGCCCCCAACTCGCTCGGCGTGCTCCAACCGGTGGGCGGTCGGCGACCTCGGAAGGAGTCGATTGCCGTGCTCACGGTGGGCAGCGTCCTCGACTTCCGGCGGCCGGCGGTGCGGCGGCTGTGGCTCTCCTGCTACGCACCCTACGCCTGCTGGCACTTCCTGGTCGTGCCGCTCCTCTTTCTGCCGCTCGGCACGGCCGCGGCGGTGTCCGTGTTGATCAACAAACTGCTCGCCGAGGCGATCACCAACGCGCATGCCTTTCTCGTGATCGGCCCCAATCACACCGCCGACGATCTCTACCGCTTCCGCTTTCATTACGGACGGAAGGAGGAGTTTTACGTGACGTCGGTGCTGGGATCGGCCAACTACCGGTGCGGCCCGGAATGGGTCGACTACATGAGCATCTGGCTCAACTACCAGATCGAGCACCACCTGTTTCCCGACCTGCCGATGCGGCAGTATTGCCTGATCCAACCCCGGGTGAAGGCGGCGTGTCTCGAGCACGGCCTTCCCTATCGGCAGGAGAGCGTGTTTCGGCGGTTCGGCAGGATGCTCGACATCTGCGTCGGCAAGACCAGCATGCGGCAACTCGAGTCCTTTCCCGCTGTAGCCGCGGCGTGTGCCGGCACCCCGGTTCCTTGATCATCTCGATGCCGGAGAGCACCCAGGAGCGGTCGAAGTAGGGCTGGGTCGGGCCGTAGAGCCGGACGTAGCTGAACCAGCCTTTGCACGGGAGGTTCTTGATCCAGTTGCTCTCCGGCGTGCATGAGCACGGCAACGAGTGCGAACGAGACAAGCATGTAAGTGCGCATGGTCTTCATCAACCACGCCAAGAAGAAAGCTTACGTGATGCCAATGCCGGCCAGTTCGCACATCACGGCGGATGAGACCGACTGCGGGCAGCTCCAGACCAGGAAGAACATCGACTCGCGGACGAGCCGCTCCGCCGGATGACCGGCCACGAAGCCGGCTCCTTTCGAGGCCGTCAGCGCCGCCTGCGCGGCCCGCACCACGAGGCCGTTGGCGTGGGCCCGTAGCCGATCCCGTTCAGCCGGTTCGATGCCGCCATCGGCGGCCGCGTCGAGCTGCCGCCAGAGGTCTTCCACCTCGGTCCGGAGGCATGCGGCCACCGGTTCGAGCGACGGCCGCGAGCGGACCTCGTCGTCGAGAATGGCAATCGTCGCCCGCGTGGAGCCCACCGCCAGCGCCGTCGTCGCCAGGCCGCCCGTCCGCACGCCCGCCTCGGCCGGCCTGATCACGTCGGCCGGTTCCACATCCCGGAAGACCACGCTCGACGTGCGGCTCCCGGAGAGGGCGAGCAGTTGCATGGGCGGCGCGATGTCGAGGCCATCCGCAGCGGTCGGCACCACGAAGAAGAGCTGCTCGCCCGTCTCGGTGAGGGCGCCGGTGACGATCGTGTCGCTCGAGTCGGCGCCGGTGACCCAGGGGCAGAGGCCATTGAGCCTCCACCTGCCGTCGATGCGTGCTGCCGCCAATGCCGGTGAGCCGAGGTGGCGGCGGCTCGTCGAGAGCTGCGAGATGCCCACCGTGGTCGGTGTCTCACCACGGGCCAGGGCAGGCAGTCGGGCCGATCGCACGGCCGGCTCGCCGCCCGCGATGATCCGGCAGCCACTGGCCCACTGGGTGAGCGCGAGCGCGGTCGTCAGGCAGCGGGCCGCGATCGCAGCCAGCATGTCGAGGATCGCGGGCTCCGCGGCGGCCGAGCCTTCGACGTCGGCAGGGATGAATCCGGCCAGCGCGCCGGACCGTGCCAGCGCCGCGAAGGCCCCGCTCCGCCAAGGGCCGATCTCGGCGGTCTGATCCGACACGGCGGCCAACGCATCACAGAGGGCTGAAAGTGCGATGGGATCGGGGTGGCGAGAACCCGGCGTGAACATTGTCAGCATGCGTGCACGATGCAGGCGGTGAGAGAGCGGTCGTCACGGCCCGTTCGGAGGGCATCGTCGCGATTGCATCAACATTGTTTGCTACGCTTTCCGCAGAAAGTATACTCCTCATTGATGGTGGCGAGGACAAGCTTCGTTGGAAAGTCACCGTGGCATTCTGCCGATCGCCGGCGTTGGGTGTCGGCTGTGTGGGTTGTTCTGCTTCAACCATGGGATTCTCGCGATGACTTCATCCGGCAATACCAGCCGCCATCGGCTGAACGCACCGCTTGTCAGTAGCGAAGTCATCGATGGTGAGGTCATCATCATTCACCTCGACAACGGCAACTATTACAGCATGCAGGGAGTCGGAGAATGGATCTGGTCGAGGCTGGTCGCGGGAGAGACCACAGACCACATCGCGCAGCATGTGACGCGACACTATGAGTGCGACCAGCCCTTGGCCCTGCGGGCTGTGGACCGGCTGGTGGCGGAGTTGCTGGCCGAGGGCTTGATCGTGCCAACCTCAGGGGCTGGCGCAGAGGCGGAATCCGCGGCATCAGGGGCGGGAACGGTACCCCGCGCCGATTTTCACGAGCCGGTCCTGAACAAGTACACGGACATGCAAAACCTCCTCATGGTCGACCCGATCCACGAGGTGACCGAGCAGGGGTGGCCGATGCGGGCCGACGCCGAGTCCCGACCTGGCGATGCCCCGACATGACGTCCGAACCGCAACGGGACGCGTCTGAGGCTTTGGCTGGCGAACTGGATGTGGCAGCCGATTTCTCCAGGCTCGAACAGGCTTTTGACGCCGCCGGTTCGGCGTGCGGGTCGGTTCTCGCGCGGACGTTTCGGATCGGTGGAGCGACCATGCGAATCAGATTCGCCGGGCCGGCACTGGTGGAGCCGGTGACCCGCGCGTTTTCGCATCTTGCGGTTGAGCCGAGCGCAGCGGTCGACCTCGACGTGGCAGTGTGGGATGACGCCACGACTGGAGGCACGTTGCCCGCGATCTCGTGGTTGGCCGGACGCAGGTCGGCCCCCTGCAGTGGCCGGGGGTTCGACGTGGGACCGTATACGGGCACGTTTAACACAGGCGAGATCCTCGGCATCAACCAACGGGGCATTCGCGGCGCTTACTCGACGGGCGATGGACTGCTGCAGGCGTTTCACGTGGGTCAACGGCGGGCGGTGATGTGGATCGCCAACGCAGGCCGTTATCCGTTCTACGAATCCGCCGCCCCCCTGCGGCGGATTTTCCATTGGTGGTCGCAGGCGGACGCTGCCCAACTGACGCACGCCGCAGCAGTGGGCACGCCGGAACTCGGAGCGGTCCTCGTCGTCGGAGTCAGCGGGAGCGGTAAGTCGACCACGTCACTGGCATGCATCGGATCGCCGCTGAAGTTCGTGGGCGACGATTACGTGCTGCTGCGCCGCGACCCGGAACCGACGGTGTACAGCCTCTATGGCACCGGCAAACTGGAGCCCCATCATCTGCCCAGGCTCGACCGATTTCGTGCCGATGTCGACAATGCCGGAAGAATGGCGGAGGAGAAGGCGGTGGTCAACCTCACCGATCGCCATGCCGCCCACCTCATCGATCGCTTGCCGGTGCGATGCATCGTCTTGCCGCGGGTCGTTCCTGGCGGCACGACATCCATCCGGCCCCTGCCGCGGCCGGTAGCCTTCAGGGCGGTCGCGCCGAGCACGGTGTACCAGTCACCGGGGGCTGGGGCGGCCGATTTTGCTTTTCTCGCCGATTTCGTCCGACGTCTGCCATGTCGACAACTCGAACTCGGTGCCGACATCGAGTCTGTGCCCGGCGTGCTGCGGGATCTCCTCGCCAGTCTGTGAGCGCTGCCCATGACCCCCGAACTCGTCAGTGTCGTCGTGCCGGTATTCAATGGCGAGCGGTATCTCCGCGACGCCCTCAAGAGCATCGCCGAACAGACCTACCAGCCCGTCGAGATCGTCGCAGTCGACGACGGATCGACCGATGGCAGCGCGGCGATTCTCGCGGAGCACCCGGCGGTGCGCTGCATCCGGGTCGCCAACGGTGGTGTCGCCGCGGCCCGTAATCGCGGGGTCGAGGCGGCGCTGGGGGCATACATCGCGTTTCTCGATCAGGACGATCGTTGGTTGCCGGGGAAACTCGCCGCCCAGGTCGCGTTGCTCAGCGATCATCCCGAGGCCGGGTTTGCCATCACGCTGCAACGGTTCGAAACGGAGCCCGGCGAGTCGCCATCGGCGTACATTCGCGAAAAGTTTCTCCATGCTGATCATCCCGGCTACGTGCCCAGCGCCCTCCTGGCCCGGCGGGAGGCGTTCGATCGGGTCGGGCGGTTCGTCGAGTCGTATCGGTATGGCAGCGACGCGGACTGGTTCATGCGGGCCACCGAGGCCGCTGTCAGCGGTGTCGTCGTTTCCGAGGTGCTGCTGCTGAAGCGTCTGCACGCGGAGAATGAATCGCGGCACGCAGCGAATAATCTGGCGGAACTCCGCCGTGCCCTGAAAGCATCCATCGACAGGAAGCGGACCCCCGTGCCATGAGCACTTCCCCGGGACATCACCCCTCGATCAGCGTCGTCATGCCCGCATACAACGCCGTGCGGTATATCGCCGAGGCGTTGTCGAGCGTTCTCGCCCAGGAATACCGTCCCCAGGAGATCATCGTCGTGGACGATGGCTCGACGGACGACACCGCCGCCGTCGCCGCGGCGATCGAGGGGGTGCGGTGCTTCCCGATTCCCCACGGCGGCATCGGCGCGGCCCGCAATGCCGGCGTAGAAGCAGCCACCGGGGAATTGCTCGCCTTTCTCGACGCCGATGACCGCTGGCCGCCCGACAAGCTCGCCAGGCAGGTCCTGGCGTTGGCCGACGAGCCGGCCGTCGACATGGTGTTTGGTCACGTATCGCAATTTCACAGCCCCGAACTCGATGCCGATCAGCGGGAGCGGCTGCAATGCATCACGGAGCCGCAGCCGGGGCTGCTTGCCGGCGCCATGCTGGTCAGGGCTGCCGCCTACCGGCGCGTGGGAGGATTCAACACAACACTTGCCGTAGGAGAGTTTGTCGATTGGCATGCCCGGGCCATGGACGCTGGCCTGCGGGAGTGCATGCTGCCGCAGGTGATGCTTTTCCGACGCGTCCACGGCAGCAACACCGTGATCCAGCAAAGCGACAGAAAAAGCGACTATCTGCGGGTCGTCAAGGCGGCACTCGACCGCCGCCGTAGCCAGACGGGGCGCAGCCAATGAATACCGCCGTCCGGTATGAAAAGCACGAGCAGCTGCTCTTGTTTGCCGTTTTGGGCGATTCCGATGTCGCGACCCGTGCATGGCGGGAATGGCAGCAGATCCGGGCCTTGGACGACGTCGATTTCGGCTCGCAGCGGCTGCTGCCGTTGCTGTTCAGAAACCTCGTGAAGCACGGCGTCGATGATCCATCGCTCGTGCGGCTCAAGGGGGTCTGCCGGCACACATGGTCGAAGAATCAGGTGACCCTGAAGGCGGGGGCGAGCGTGCTCAGCTCGCTGGCCGCAGAGGGCATCGACACCATGGTGCTCAAGGGGGCGGCCTTGGTCATGGGCGGGTATTTGAAGTCGGACGAGCGGACGATGAACGATTTCGACCTGCTGGTGCGGCCTGAACACCTGCGGGCGTCCCTGGCCTTGTTGGAGCGACTGGGTTGGAAGCCGTCGGACGAGGGTCCTCAGCGACAGCCGACATTCCTCCCGAACTACGTCAAGTTCTGGCATTCGCACGGGTTTCGCGATCGGGGCGGCCGGCATCTTGATCTCCATTGGCACGTGCTTCATCAGTGCTGCTACGAGGCCGCCGACGACGCGTTCTGGGGAGCGTCGTTGCCACTTGAGTGGCAGGGCGTTTCCACGAGGATGCTCGGGCCGGCTGACCAGTTGTTGCACCTGTGCGTCCACGGCATGTATGGCCAGCAGTCCGAGGGTGTCGCGGTGTTGCGATGGGTCCCCGATGCGATCGCCGTGATCCGTCGGCATGCGGATGCGGAGGGTACGGGCGCGGACGTCGGCGTTGACTGGCAACGCCTCGTCGAGCAGTCCAGGGCTCGCCGCTTGATCATGCCCGTGCGGGCGGCCCTCGAGTTCCTGGCCGATCTTCCCGGGACGGTGGTGCCCAATTCGGTCCTCCTGTCGCTGCAGTCGATGACTCCGGATCCTTTGGAACGGCGGGAGTTTCTCGCCCAACGCGGCAGGACGGGCCCGCTCGGCTACGTCCCGATTCTCTGGCTCCAGTATCGACGCAATTGCGAGGCGACAGGCGGCAGGGCAACCTTCGCCGGTTTTCTCGATTTTCTTCAGTCGCTCTGGGGCGTCGAACGCCACGAGATGCCGGGTGTCGCGCTCGGCATGGGGTGGCAGTTGTTCAGGCGGCGATTTGCGGCCGAACCCAAGCACGGTCGCAGCACCCGCTGAAGCCTGTGCGTGGTGGGCGTCGGCCCCGCCGGGCGGTAACACCGTGGCCTGTTCGAGGGTGGCCCATCCGCCTTTATGGAGGGCGGGGGTCGAACGAAAATTGCCGCTCGCTATACTGCGGATCCTTCTGGCAGGTTCCCCCCCATCTCCACATCACGTCCGGAGCCACATCATGAGCCAGGCCGAAGAAACCCGCGCTTCCAGTGCAGCCAGAGATTCGATGTCCGCAGCCGCTCTTGCCAACGGCAGCACCGGCCCTGGCCCGCACGCGCCACCGCGGCTCGACGAGCTTTCGCCCGAGAACCTCTACGAGAAGTGCATGGCACTGGCCCGCAACCTCTGGTGGAGCTGGCATCCGGAAGTGACCAACCTGTTCCGTGAACTCGACCCGATCCGGTGGCGGCAACTCGACCACAACCCGATCGCGCTCCTGGCCGAGTTCACTCCCGAGCGGCTGGAGGCTCGCGCCGCCGAACTGGTGCTCTACAGCCGAATCAATCAGGCCTATCGCCGGCTCAAGGAATACATGGCCGGTGATTCGACCTGGAGCAACGTCCACGCCGGCGTACTGGGCTCGAAGCCGGTGGTCTATTTCTCCGCCGAGTTCGGCATCCACGAATCGGTACCGATCTACTCGGGCGGTCTGGGCGTGCTTGCCGGTGACCACGTCAAGAGTGCCAGCGGGCTGGGCATCCCGCTCATCGCGGTCGGGCTGTTCTACGACCAGGGCTATTTCAAGCAGCAGCTCGACATCGATGGCTACCAGCACGAGGAATACCTCCAGTCGCGGACCGAGGCCCTGCCGATCGAGCCCGCGATTGGTGCCGATGGCAAGCCGATCACCGTCCAAATCGACACGCGTTCCGGACCGATCTTCGCGAAGGTCTGGAAGATGGCGGTGGGCCGGGTAAACCTGATCCTGCTCGACTCCGACGTCGAGGTGAACAACCCGGAAGACCGCGAGCTGACGAGCCGTCTTTATGGCGGCGATTCGCGGCTGCGAATCCGACAGGAGCTCGTGCTGGGCGTCGGCGGCGTGCGTGCGATCCGGGCGATGGGAATCGTGCCCGGCGTCTACCATCTCAACGAGGGTCACTCTGTCTTTGCCACGCTGGAGGCCGTCCGCGGCCGGATGGAACGCGACGGATACTCGTTCGACGACGCCGTCCGGCGGGTGGCCCGCCAGACCGTTTTCACGACGCACACGCCCGTGCCCGCCGGCCACGACCGTTTCGATGGCGGCCTGATCGAGGAATACCTCGGCCCCATGCGGGATGCTCTCGGCATCTCCCATGATCAACTGATGGGAATGGGCCGGGTCGACCCGCACAACCACGGCGAACCGTTCTGCATGACGGTGCTGGGCCTGAAGATGTCCCGTCGGGCGAATGCCGTGAGCGCTTTGCACGGCCACGTGAGCCGCAAGATGTGGTCCGGCCTCTGGCCGTGGCGTGTCGAGGAGGAGGTGCCGATCGGGCACATCACCAATGGTGTGCACGTGCCAAGCTGGCTCTCCTGGCAGATGCTGCAACTCTACGACCGCATCTTTCCCGCCAACTGGTTTCGCCGCATGGGCGAGCCGGACGTCTGGCAGAAGATTCACGAATGCGATCCGGGTGAACTCTGGGAGACGCACTACGCACTCAAGAACCTGCTGCTGCAGTTCGTGCGGCGGCGTCTGGCGCGGCAGTGCCGGCGCCGCGGCGAGTGTGACGAGGCAGTGGAGTCGGCGCGCTCGGTGCTCGACCCCAACATCCTCACGATCGGCTTTGCCCGCCGGTTCGCCACCTACAAGCGGGCCGATCTCGTGCTCGCCGATCTCGACCGCCTGTACGGACTGATCACCGACGCCGAGCGTCCGATCCAGATCATCTATGCCGGCAAGTCGCATCCTGCGGACGAGCCGGGCAAGGCGTTGATCCGGAAGATCGCGAACCTGCGGCACGACAGCCGGTTTGCCGGCCGCGTCGTGTTCGTCGAGGACTACGACATCAACGTCTGCCGCCACCTGATCCAGGGCGTGGACGTATGGCTCAATAACCCACGGCGGCCGCTCGAGGCTTCGGGAACGAGTGGCCAAAAGGTCGTCTACAACGGCGGTCTCAACTGTTCCATTCTCGACGGCTGGTGGGCTGAGGCCTTCGACGGTCGCAATGGTTTCGCCATCGGCCGGGGCGAGACCCATGCCAACGACGAGATCACCGACCGCCGCGACGGTGAGGCGCTCTACAAGGTGCTCGAGCAGGAGGTGATCCCGCTCTTCTACGATCGCGACAGCGACGGCCTGCCTCGGGCGTGGATCAGGATGATGATGAACTCGATCAGTTCGCTGGGGTGGCGGTTCAGCGCCCATCGCATGGTGATGGACTACGCCCGGATGTGCTATGTGCCGGCTGCCGGCGGCGTGTCGTGCGACATGCACAGCCGCTAGGCGGCCCTCATCGTTCCGCTGAGCGGAGCGTGCGGAGGCTGGCCACGGCTGTGTCGAGTTCGGTGAGGAGTCGGTCGATCGCCGCGTCTGAGTATGTGGCCGCCGTGGCGGCGGTCCGCAGTGCGGTGGACCAGTCGACACGTCGGCCGGGAGGCAGATCTTCGACGGCGAAGGCCCGCTTCGTGGGCAGCCCGAATGTGAACAGTTGGCCGTCGACGTGGATGGGCCGCTCTTCGCGGGTGCCGCCGTCGATGATCCGCAGCGGTTCCTCGACGGGCTCGAGGCCGCCCTCTTCGTTCGAGGTCATCAGCCAGGCACATGTGGTGCAGGTGCCCGACTGTGGGTCGATCCGCACCGCATGACGGACGACGAGATCCTCGTGGTCCTCGCCACGCAGCATGAGCGATGGGGCGTCGAACGCGACAGCCGTGCGGTGACTTCCCACGCACTCGATCTCGGCCAGGCTCTTATGCTTGGCGTTGAGCACCTGGCGGTTGAGAAAATCGAGCGAAACGCCTTCCGTGCCGGCGTCGGGGGCGACCACGGTCAGAAGGCCGTTCACCTGCATGCAGTTGCCGATGCCAACCTCGACGAGTTCGTAACGGGGAGTTTTGCTTTCGGCGGCCGAGGTGTCGATCGGCTGCACGGTTGCCAGGACCACGAACGAGAATCGGGCCACGGCATCCCGTATTGCATCTGAGACATCGGCGGTATCGCCGCTTGCGAGCCGCGGCGTGGCGAGAAGCACGATCCTGTTCCAGCGGTCGCGGTCGGGATCGTCCACCACGGTGCCGGCCGCGATGACCGGCATCGGTCTGGGCAGGGCCGGCTTCTCCTCCGCGGCAACGGCCGTCAACGGAGCGAGCAGGGCCGAAGCAATGATCGCCAGCCGCGGCCACGTGGCTGGACGACCTCCCGTGGGCATCAAACGCAACGGATGATTCCCGAATCCGACCACGGCGCCGCTCCTCTGGCCCTCGTCCCGCATGGGTTCCCACGCGTGGGGCGGGGATGATGGGGAAACGAGGCCGACGAATCAAGAGGGATGCGGCGGCGGAGCGACGAGCGATTCGTGCCGCTTTTTCGGCCTTATCGGCCCGGCGTCGCCGCAGGCATCGATCCCGTGGCACGCGTTTCCAATGGGGTCAGGGGTCAGGGCCCACGGGGAGCGGGGACCGCCAGGGCCTTGGGTCGCGAGAACTCGAGCTCAGCCTGCCAGCGTTTCACGTGCTCGGCCCGCTCGTCTTCCAGTTTCTTCGCGTCAGCGGCCTG
>JBIIMX010000530.1:0-2685 GCA_044337765.1 Pirellulales bacterium
TCCTGTTTGACCTCAGGAAGATTTTTCTCGTCCTGCGCGAGCGTGCCGACGAAGAGCAGAAAGATTCCGGCGAGGAACATCAACACCGTGATCTTGAGCGATCCCGCTGCGCGGAGGGCCTGCCAGGCCGCCGGAGCCTCCGTGCGGCCGAGGGGCCGGCCCGGGGAGTGCGCCGCGGGGGCGAAGCCGTAGGATGGGAGACTGCCTGTGGCCATGGGGTGGGTCCGTGCGGTGGTGTGGCGAGCATTACTGCCAGCGGATCGAGCGGACAAACGCGGTAAACGGATCGCGGAGCGTGCGGGCGACGGCGGCTGGACCCTTGAATTTGACGAACAGTGAGGTCGCGGCATCGAGTGGGATCATGGCGGCCAAGATGGCCTGTTGGTTCTCGTCTTCGTCATCGAGCAGAAGCAGGATGGTGCTCTCCGCTCCGTTGACCATGACCTTCTCGCCTTCCTCGATGGCGCGGGAGACTCGCTCAGGGGCCGCCCCCGGCGTGAGTTGCTCCTGCCAGCGTGTGGCATTGCCCTGCAGCGTTCCCGATGCCGGGATGATCGTGATTTCACCCGCTTCGGTCGCCTCGTCCGGGCCGGTTCGCAGTGTGGCGAGCCGCATGCCGCTGGCCCCCTTGTCCTGCCAGCCCTCCGGAAGATCGTATTCGAGTGCCGGGCCAGCGGACGCCCCGAGCGTGGCTGAGGGACCGGATGGCTCGGATCGCCCGGTGTCTGCGGGCGACCGCAGCGAGTTCTTTGCCAGCGGCGTGGGGTTTGCGGACCGCGGAACGGTGTAGGTTCGCAGGTCGTTGGGTTGGATGTCTGCGGCCGGGCGGCAGGAGGCGGTCAGGCCAGCTAGAATCCCGCAGACGACAGACGAACGCACCGAGTTCTTCATCCCGGTATCGTAGCACGGTGACCCCTCGCCGGGGATTCCTGGGCCTGCTACCTCCAGCCAAAGACGGTGGAAAGCGGATTCAGAAGCGGGCTGGAAAGGCTCAGGTCATCGGGGCTGCCGATCGTTCGCATCAGGTCGAACATCACGAAGCCGCCGGTGAGCAGAAGCAGGGCGCAGCAGACCAGCCCGCTGATCTGCCAGACGCTGAACTTGGTGTCGGGAACGACTTCCATTCCAGCGGCTTCGCCGAGGACTGTGCCGCCCTCCTCCGAAAGCGGGATGTCGCCTGTGAAGTCGGAACTCTCCCCGCCTTCGGTCGCGAAGAAACTTGAGTCACCCGATTCCGGTTCGACGGCCACAACGGAGGCACTGTCGTCGTCCCCGCCGGGATCTCCAAGTTCGAACTCGTCCCCTGCCAGAGCGGTGGCGCCGTCCTCGAGCAGTTGCCCCTCGTCAAGCGCGCCAAGATCGATTCCTGAGATCGCCGCATCGCCATCCTCGAGCGAAAGTCCGCTGTCGAGCGCTCCTGAGAGCGCGGCCCCTGCGTTGGTCAACGAGCCGGAAAGGCCTGCGGCATCGACGCCGGATCCCAGCACTCCCGAACCCAGCACCAGCGAGCCCGTTGCGTTCGAGCCGGCGGCGTTGCTGGGCTGGGAGCCGACGCCAATGCCTGAGAGATCGATGGCGAGGGTGCCGGAATCAGCGGGACTGGCCGCAGCCGGGGCTGCAGGCTTTGGGGCTGCAGGTTTTCCTGTCGTTGCGTTCCCGGCCGGCGCCGCGACGGAGGGCGACGAGAGCCCCACGATCGAATCGAGATCGAGTTCCATGGCGTCGAGCCCGCTGATCGCCGCGCCGGCTCCCAGCATGGTGCGAGCGAGATCGTCCTGGCCCGACTGATCGGTTGCAAAGATCGACTCTTCCTGAACCAGTCCCGGAACGACCGTCTCAGCAGGCCCAGGCTTACCCAGTTCGAGATCACCCAGCTCAAGATTGCCCAATTCGAGATTACCCAATTCGAGATCGCCCGCCAGCGAGCCACTTCCTCCGAGCACAACGCTCGCGGGCTTTGCCTGGCTGCCGAGTTGGGACGTGCTGGCAGGCCCCGCCGCGTTGCCGGGGATCGCGACACTGTCGGCAAGTTCGATCGACCCGCCCGCGTGGCTGGCGGGCACGTCATCCAGATCGAGTTCAAGGGTGTCGGTCACCGGTTCGTCCGGATCAGCGACGTCAGCCGCCAGTCGGTCGAGTTCGTCGATTTTGAACTTGAGAGTCGTCCCGTCCCGCAGTGGGAACAGCTTCTTCTTTTCGACCAGGCGATGGACCTGATCGGGAGAGACGCCGAGGTGACGGGCGGCTTCTTCAAGCAGTAGAAATTTTCCGGCCATGGTGCCTTCGGATTCTCAATAACCGGTCGAAGACTGCGGGCGGAGCCGAGAGGACGACATTCATCCACCCTTGATGTCGACCCCCCGATTATAAGAGTCCACTGCCGCCGGAAAACACGGGCTCAGCCGCTATTTTCCGCAGAGCCGCCACGGCCTGTCATTTCGGCATTTCCAGCATCTTTTTCAGGGCAGACGGCCGCGGTTCCTGGCAGTTGAAGTCCTCGACCATGAGGTCCCAGCGGACGTCCCTCGTGCTCTTGAGCGTGAGCGTGCCTGCGGCGGGGTCGACGTGGTAGATCGCCAGCGTGCGGTTCTGTTGGTCGACCATCAACAGCATCTGACGGCCATCATCGAGCGGGGTGGCCTGCATCCAGAGGGGGCTCGTCGAGTCGCCCGGTCCGGACGGCAG
>JBIIMX010000529.1:0-2685 GCA_044337765.1 Pirellulales bacterium
AGCCCGAGGTGCTCGACGCCGCCTCGTTCGCGCGGCGTTCGGAAGCGACCACGGGCTTCAGATGGGTGGGACCTGAGCAGCCGATCAATGTCGACGGTGCCCGCGTGACCGGGCAAGACGCATGGTCATGGCTGCTCTGCGGAGCGCTTGCCTGTCTGCTTGCGGAAGGCGTCTTGCTCGCGGCACCGTATCGCGGCCGAGGGGCATCCTCCAAGACATGAATACTTCGCTCGGCAACCTGCTGCGGCTCGAAAGCCTCGAATCGATCGATGGCTGGAGCCTGTCGTTCGCCGCAGCATGGGCGGAGCGCAACCCCGTTTTCGTGCTCGTTGGCTGCCTGGCGGCCGCGGCGGCAGCCGGCTGGTTTTACCTGCGTTACCAGCCGGAATTGGCTCCGCGACGCCGTGCGGTGCTCGCTGCATTGAGGGCCGCCGTGCTGTCGCTGCTGGTCGTGATGCTCGCCGACCCGGTGCTGCGGCTCTCCTTCAAGCACGCACCGCGGCCACTGCTCTGGGTGCTCTTCGACGGCACCGAGAGCATGGCGATCGAAGACGATCTCGATCCCGCCGAACGCGCAGCGCTCACCAAGGCCGTCGGTCTCGAAGGGGCGAGCGCTGGAGGCGAAGCGGCGGCCGCAGGCCAGCCGCGGTCGCGGCAGGATTTCGTCGCCGCGTGGGTCCGCAAGCAGGAAGGCAACGTGCTTGCCAAGCTTGCCGAGAAATTCCGGCTTAAGGCCGCGGTCATGAACGCGGCCGACACGGTCCGCACGATCGATCTCGGCGACGACGGCGGCGTTGGCATCGATGGCGATCTCGTCGCCAGGCAGCTCACGACTACCGGGCAGGTCACGGCGCTTGGGAAGGCCCTCGACGACCTCGCGCTGCGGCACGCCTCGGGCAGCCTGCAGGGGGTGGTGGTCGTGAGTGACTTCGACCAGAACGCGGGGCCGCCGGCCGCCGAGGCGGCGACGAAGCTGGCCGTGCCCGTGTACACCGTCGGCATAGGCCCCGGCGCATCGGTCGACCTCGGCGTCGATCTGCAGGCACCGCCGCTGATGAAGAAGTCGGAGCGGGCTTCGGTGGTCGTGACGCTCAGGCAGACCGGCCTCAAGTCTGCAGAAGCCGACGTTTCGGTGACGGCCCGGCTTCTCGAGGGGCCCGCCGAGTCGCGCGGCCGCCCGGAGGTGATCGGGCAGAAGACCGTGGCGCTGTCGGGGCCGACCGTGACCGTGGAGTTTCCGGTGACACCCGAGCGGATCGGTCGCCACGAGTTTGCCGTCGAGGTCACGCCGCTCGACGGCGAGACGATCGTGGACAACAACCGGTCCGAACGTGAAGTGAACATCCGCGATGATTTCCTGCGGCTCATGGATGTGGAGTATGAGCCGACCTGGGAGTGGCGGTTCATCAAGGAGGTGTTTCACCGCGATCCTCTCGTGGGCATGCGCGGCTTCCGCACGTTCCTCCGGTCGGCCGACCCGCAGGTGCGCAAGAGCAACGAGCTCTTCCTGCCGACGCCCGCGCCGGCCCGCGGTGAATTCTTCACCAACGACGTGATCTTCCTCGGCGACATGCCTGCCTCCGCGATCAGTCCGCGGTTTGGCGAAATGACCCGGGAGTTTGTCGAGACGTTTGGCGGCGGCCTCGTGGTGATCGCAGGCAACCGTTTCGGTCCTGGCCAGCTCTTCGGCACGCCCCTGGCCGACATGCTGCCTGTGGTGCTCGACGGCGGCGAGCGGCCTGTCGAGAAGAAGCCCTTCGAGATGCAGCTTTCGGCCGATGCCGGGCTCGTCGACTTCATGCAGTTGGGCGAGGACGACGCCGACAACAGGAAGGCATGGGCGAATCTCGGGCCGCTGCCGTGGTATCAGCCTGTGGCCCGACCGCATCCGCAGGCGACGGTGCTCGCCGTGCATCCGACCGATACGTGCGTGGACGGCAAGACACGGCAGCCGATCATCGCGATCCGCCGCTACGGCCGCGGCCAGGTGGTCTACGTGGGCACCAACGAGACCTGGCGTCTCCGCAGGAACTATGGCGAGCGCTACTACCGGCAGTTTTGGGGGCAGATGATCCATCGGCTCGGCCTGAGCCACGCTTTGGGAAGCCAGAAACGGTTCGTCGTCCGCACCGACGCCCCGCGGTATCAGTCGGACGACACCGTCGTCGTGACGGTCGAGGCCTACGACGCCAACTTCGAGCCGCTCTCGGAGCAGACTCTGCCCGGCAGAAAACTCGCCGCACGGCTCTTCCGTCCGCAGCGGGATCAGGCTGCTCGAGACAGTGACGGCGATGAGTCCGAGCCGGTGACGCTCGCGCAGCTTCGTCCGGGGGTCTTCGAGACACGGCTGCCCGTGAACGAGGGTGGGGGCTACCGGCTGCGGGTGGCCGATCCCGTGACGCAGGAGGAGAGTGAGGTGGCGTTCACGGTGACAAGCCTCTCCGCCGAACGCCGCAGTGCCGTCCGCAACGTCGCCCTGCAGAACGGCCTCGCGGCGGAGACCTCCGGAAGATCCTACGACCTCGTGTCGGCAGACGCGATGATCGACGACATCAAACCCGCCGCCCGATCCGAGCGGAGCGTGCGGGTGTTTCCGCTGAGCATGACGTGGCTCTGCTTCGGCACGGGAGTGCTGCTGATGGTGGGCGAATGGATCCTCCGCAAACGGACGAACCTGCCATGAAG
>JBIIMX010000089.1:0-10514 GCA_044337765.1 Pirellulales bacterium
AGCATGCTGCAGTGATAGAGCGCGAGCCCGATAAGATCGGCCGTGGGGTTGGGGAAGAGGCGGAGTACTCCGCTGTTCAGGACGTCGGGTGTCCGGCCCGGCAGGTTGGCCCCACCCGACAAGAGTTCCCGAAAGAAGACCGCCGTGCCGACGCCCGCGCAGATCGACTCGACGATCGGATAACGCGGCGCAATCGGAAGGTCGCACGAGCGGCAGCGTCCGTCGAGATTCAGCCAGCCGACCGCCGGCAGGTTGTCATACCACTGGATCGGACTTGAGCACCTGGGGCAGTGCGAGCCGCCGTGTACCACCGACTGCCCGAGCGGAAGGCGATAGACCACGACATTCAAAAAGCTGCCGATCAGCGACCAAAAGACGAAGATCCAGGCCGCGATCAGCAGGCCTGCCGCCACCACGGGAAGCATTTCAAGCCACGGGCCATCCGCGCGGAACGCCCGTGAGGGCCACAGAAGCCCCGCCAGCCCCTCGATGGCGGGAAAGCCGCCGGCGAACGCGATCGAGCCCAACAAAACGGCCCAGACAAGCCTCCTGTGCGGTGACGCCGGACGGTCAGGCGGCGCATCACCAGGCGGCCATTCCGGGTCCATGTCTGGCTCGGCGTCACGCACTCGAGATTCCTCGTTTGGCCCAGTTCCTCGTTGGCCCAGGGTTGTTCGCAGCCTACCACGGGCGGTATGCCAAAAAAAAACGGGACTGGACAATTTGCTCGGGCTGTTATCGATCCCCGGTCTGTGCGGTTTCCACCGTACGGCAGGCATGCCCGCCGCCCACCTGATCAGGAGGCCTTCGGTGATAGCACTCGTCAAACGCGGCTCAAAGCCCTCACGACGCGGCCTCAAGAGCGGGGCCCGAAAAACAAAGTCCGTGCGGAAGACCACCCGTGGTGCCGCTCCCCGGTCCAGCCCTGCCCGATCGCTGCTGGAGTCGCGTCGGTCGCGGCTGTTCGACCGGGTGATCGACTACATCGCGTGCCGGCAGTTTCTACAAGACGATGCTGAATTGCTGGCATCCAATCCTCCCGTCGATGCATCGGTGCCGCTCAACAGCACCCGATCGGCTTCGCCCGAGGGAGCGGGGCTTACTCCGTATCTGGCAAGTCTCTACCAGACACGGCTGCTCTCGAAGGATGAGGAGCAGTTTTATTTCCGCCGCATGAACTGGCTCAAGTTTCGCGCCGCAACTGCCCGGGGACGCCTCGACAGACGACGTGCGACGATCCGACAGATTGATCGAATCGAGGGCTGGCTGGCCGAGGCCGAGACCGTGAAGGCGATCATTATCACCTCGAATCTTCGACTCGTGGTGTCGATCGCCAAGAAGTTCGTCGACGCCACCAACTCGTTCGATGAACTGGTCGGCGAGGGCAACGTGGCCCTGATGCGTTCGGTCGAGAAGTTCAATTTCGCATTGGGCAATCGCTTCAGCACCTACGCGACCTACGCCATCCAGAGACACTTCTTCAGGCTTTCGTACAAGGCGAGGCAATTGCGTCAGCGCTTCGTGACCGACGAGGAGTCGTTCAAGGGTTTGTCCACCACCGCACCAAACACCGAGCAGTGCTCGTCAGAGCAGATCGCGGTGCTCAAGGAACTGTTTGCAAAGTTTCTGGGTGAATTGGAACCGCGGGAGCAGCAGATCGTCGTGGCCAGGTTCGGCTTCGACGGCCAGCCGCCCCGGACGTTCCGGGAACTGGGTGTCTCCATGGGAGTCTGCAAGGAGCGAATCAGGCAGATTCAGACGCGGGCGATCGATAAACTCCGCGACATGGCCGCGGAAGCTCGCCTCGAGCAGACCGTGGGCGACTGGCTGTAGGCTTTCGTTCATCGCGGTGAACTGATGGCCCGAATTCTCCGGGGCCGAGCCGAAGCTCCCAAGGCCTGCTCCCGAGAGAACACCGGCCTGCCGGGATCGCGTCCGGCAGTTCGACCTGCTATCCTCCGCGGCATGAAAAATACATTGACTGCCGCGCCAACGCTCCGTCTGTGGCTGATGATGGTCTTGGAGTTCGTGATCTGGGGGGCGTGGCTGCCTCTGATCTGGGGCTACATGGGGGCTTCCGTCGTCGACGGCGGGCTCGGGTTTACGCCTGCCCAGATTGCCTGGGTCGGCAGCGCGTTCGCGATTGCATCGATCGTGGGAATCTTCTTCTCGAGCCAGTTCGCCGACCGCACCTTCGCCGCGGAGAAGTTCATGGCGGCCAGCCACTTCATCGGTGGGCTGGCGATCCTCGGCATGTATTGGGCCAAGGATTTCCCCACGTTTTTCGGCCTGATGCTCGTTCACTCGCTGCTCTATGTACCCACCATCTCCGTCTCCAATTCGATCGCGTTTGCACACATGAAGAACGCCGAGAAGGAGTTCGGACTGGTGCGGATGGGCGGCACGATCGGCTGGATCCTCGCGGCTTGGCCGCTGTTTTTTCTTCTGGAAGGGAAGACCGGCGTCGCGGCAACGACGGCAAAGGCCAATATTTTCTTGGTCGCCGGCATCGCCTCTCTGATTCTCGCCGCCTACAGCCTCACGCTGCCGCACACGCCGCCGAAGCGGGGGGCCGCAGGCGAGGGCGGGTTTGCGTGGCTCAAGGCCGCCAGTTTGCTCTCGAAGCCGTTTCTGCTCGTGCTCTTCGTGGTGACGTTCATTGATTCGGTGATCCACAACGGCTATTTCCTGCTGGCGGGGAATTTTTTGGGCGACAAGAACGCCGCGAACATCGCCCAGGAGTGGATCATGCCGGTGATGAGCATCGGGCAGGTTGCCGAAATCCTCACCATGGCCGTGCTCGGGAGCGTGCTTGCCAAGCTTGGCTGGAAGACGACGATGATTCTCGGCATCCTCGGGCATGCGGCCCGGTTCGCGGTGTTTGCCTTCATGCCACAGAACCAGGCGATGATCATCGTGGTGCAGGTGCTGCATGGTGTCTGCTACGCCTTTTTCTTTGCCACGCTCTACATCTTCATCGACGCCGCATTTCCGAAGGACGTGCGGTCGAGCGCCCAGAGTCTCTTCAATCTTTTGGTGCTCGGTCTGGGCGACCTGGCCGCCAAGTGGCTCTTCATTCCCCTTCAGGAACGGCTCACAGCCGACGGCACGACCGACTACCGACAGCTCTTCCTCGTGCCTGCCGCCATGTCGCTGGCAGCAGCCGTGCTCCTGCTGGTCGCCTTTTGGCCGCCCCGGTCGCTGGCCACCGCTGCAGAGACCCGAGACGATCTTGAGACCGAGCCCGAACTGGCACGGTGAGGAGGCCCGTTTGACCGCCCCCAGGCCCTTGGCGCGAGCCGCGGGGTGGCCGCCGGACGGGTTGCAGAGCAGTTTGAGTCTCCCTTGCTTGTGATCCGGGCTGGCAGATCCGGGCTTTCCCAAGCCCGTGACAACCAACGGTTTTTCAGCGGGCAAGAACCTCTCTTGCACCACGCCCTCAGGCTTCCTACCCTCCCCGCCCGGCCGTGCCCCCCGATGACCCGATCAGGCAGCGGAGAGGGTCGCCGTCAAGCAGTCATGGAGGATGCCATGCCCATTTCGCTCGAAGAACTTGCCGGCCACGTGCAAGGAACGCTCATCGGCGGCCGTGCCGAACTGTCGGTCGCCGGCGCGGCAACGCTTGAGACAGCAGGTCCTGCCGACGTCACGCTCATCGACGCCGCCGACAAAGTGCATCTCCTGGCGAAGAGCCTTGCCTGCGCTGCGATCGTGCCGCAGGGTTCGGGGCCGCTCGATCGGCCGACGGTCGAAGTGGCCGACGTGCACGCGGCGTTTGCCGCGGTGATCATCCGTCTGCGGCCGCCCCGAACCGCCGCCCGCACCGGCGTGAGCCCAAGGGCCGTCGTCGACCCCACCGCCCGCATCGGCGCCGATGCCGACATTCACCCGCTCGCCGTGATCGGCACCGACGTCGAGATCGGCGCCGGCGCCACGATCCACTCCGGCGCCCAGATCATGGCCGGCTGCAGGATTGGCGCCGGAACAGTCATCTTCCCGAATGCGGTGCTGTACGAAAATACGGTGGTCGGGGACCGCTGCCTGATCCATGCCGGTGCCGTGCTCGGGGCATTCGGCTTCGGCTACAAGGTCGTTGGTGGCAGCTACGCTCTGTCGGCGCAGCTGGGTTGGGTGGAGATCGGCGACGACGTGGAGATCGGTGCCGGTACCACGATCGACCGCGGCACCTACGGGGCCACCTCGATCGGCAACGGCACGAAGCTCGACAACCTCGTCATGATCGCCCACAACTGCCGGCTTGGACGCCACAACATGATCTGCTCGCAGGTGGGCGTGGCGGGCAGTACGAGCACCGGCGACTGGGTGGTGATGGCCGGGCAGGTGGGCGTCCGCGATCACGTGCACATCGGTGACAAGGCTGTGCTCGGGGCCCGGTCGGGCGTGTCGAACGACGTGCCCCCCGGCATCACTGTGCTGGGCGAGCCCGCCATCGAACTCCGCGATCGCAAGCTGCAGCTGGCGACCATGAGCAAGCTGCCCGAGATGCGGAAGGATATCAAGCAGCTCGTCGCCCGCGTCGACGCCATGGAACGGTCGCAGTCGCACGGCGGCCGGGGTACCGAGGCTGCGTAACTCGTGACCCGCCGGCCATGCGTGCAGGGCGCGGCAACACAAACCCTCTCCTCGTGCATCGAGTCATGAATCCGACCACGCATCACGATTCCCAGCCGCTCGAGCTCCAGGGAGAGACGATCGGCATCATCGCCGGCTGGGGCCGGTTTCCCGTGGCGGTGGCCGAGGCGATTCGCCGACGCGGCGGCCGGACCGCGATCCTTTCGATCCGCGACCATGCCGACGCGGCGCTCGAGCCCTTGGCCGATGTGCATGGGCATGTCGGCATGGCGCAGTTGGGCGGGGCCATCGAATTCTTCCGACGGCACGGCGTCACGCGGGCGACGATGGCGGGCAAGATTCACAAGACCAAGCTCTTCGGCCGCCATGCCTGGATCCATCACCTGCCCGACTGGCAGGCGCTGGTCACCTTTTGGCCGCATTTCATCAGCCGGCGCCGCGACAATCGCGACGACTCGCTCCTGGCCGCCATTTCGACGGCGTTCGACGCTGCGGGCGTGAAGATTTGCCCCGCCACCGATTTCGCGCCGGAACTGCTGGCCGAGGAGGGACTGCTTGCCGGCCGGCCGCTGTCGGCCGCAGAGCAGGCCGATGTGGCCTTCGGCTGGAAACTGGCCAAGGAACTCGGTCGGCTCGACATCGGCCAGACGGTGGTGGTGAAGAACCGCGCCCCTTTGGCGCTCGAGGCGATCGAGGGCACGGACGAATGCATCCGCCGTGCGGGCAGGCTTTGCGCCTCCGGCGGCATGGTGGTGGTGAAGGTTGCCAAGCCGCGACAGGACCTGCGGTTCGACATGCCCACGATCGGCCGTGGAACGCTCGAATCGCTGCGGGCGGCCGGGGCTACGGTGCTCGCGATCGAGGCTGGCCGCACGATTCTCGTCGACCCCGACGAACTCTCCGAATTCGCTCGCCGCAGCGGGATTACGATCCTGAGCGTCTGCGACGACTTCGGCGCGGCGCACCTGCGGACCGCTGCCTGACGCCGAAAAATGGGGACGGGAGCGATTTTTTCGAAGGACCCCCCGCTCTCTTCGACCAGGGTCGTGTTGAAAAAATCGCTCCCGTCCCCATTTTTCTATACTCGCGGGTATGCGAACCACTTTGATCCTTTCGCTGCTTTTGCTCGGCTCAGGCCTGCCGCTGGCGGGCACAGCGGTAGCGCAGCCGACGGCTCTCCAGGTTGACGCCGACGTTGATCAGACGGTCGTGATCCCGCCGGCGCAGACGCACCACATGGGCCGCGAGATCGCCCAGACGATGCATTTCACCGGTGCACCGTGGCTCGTTCGCGAGAGCCGGCAGCGGGAGGAGGATTGCCGCACGATGCTCAAAGCGCTCGGAGTGAAGCCCGGGCAGACGGTCTGCGACATGGGGAGCGGCAACGGGTTCTATACGCTCCAACTCGCCCGACTCGTTGGGCCGCGTGGTGTCGTGTACGCCGTCGACATCCAGCCGGAGATGCTGCAGATGCTGGTCCGCAACGCGGCCGAGGCTCGACTGGCCAATATCCGGCCGGTCCTCGGCACGCCCGTCGATCCGCGGCTGCCGGCAGGAGAGATCGACATGATGCTCTGTGTCGATGTCTATCACGAATTCTCCCACCCCGAGGCCATGCTGGCAAAGATCAGGCAGAGCCTCGCGCCCGACGGCCAACTCGTGTTGGTGGAGTTTCGCGGCGAGGATCCGTCGGTGCCGATCAAACCGCTCCATAAGATGACCAAGGCGCAGGTGCGGGCAG
This sequence comes from Pirellulales bacterium, assembly GCA_044337765.1. GTDB lineage: Bacteria > Planctomycetota > Planctomycetia > Pirellulales > UBA1268 > CAMCQY01. Next base: position 6,335 of record JBIIMX010000089.1, read on the forward strand.
AGCTTGAGCCCGCAGGGTTCGAAATGGTGCGTGAATTCGATCGGCTGCCCTGGCAGCACATGCTCTTCCTCGGCGCCCGGCAGCCATAGCCTGTGCACACGGCAGCTCCCATGCTGCCGGTCAGCGCCCGCGGTGCAGCACCGTTATGGCAGTCGGCACGTGCCGTCCTCGCAGGAGCCCGCGATCTTGAGACGGTGGCGGGCAACGAAGGCGTAGAGCCGCTGCCAGATCGGCATCGAGCCCGGCACGTGCAAGAGCAGGGCAAGCGGCCAGAGCAGCGTGAGCCGCCGCGAGAGGTAGCGGACCGCATCGGCGCCACCGCGGGCCAGCCCCCGCTCATCGACGACATACATCTGCCGCTGGAGATCCTCCGGTGCAAGCTCCGGAAAGTCACGGGCCACAGCCGGGTCGTGCAGCGACGTAAAGGCGAGCCTGCTGGAGAGATCGAGCCGCCGGAGGATCGCAATCTGGCTGCGACAGAAGCGGCACCGCCCGTCGTAGAGAACGGTATCTCGTGCCGGGTGGTGACGGGTGGTGATCATGGCTCACCTGAATGCTAGGACGCTTTCAGGCGCGGAACAGCGTCCCTGACTAGCGAAACCGCGGCTCCGCGGGGAGCGGACTGGCTGCCGGCTTTCCGCCCACAGTCGGCAAAGCGCAGAAATGCAGGATCGTCACGGCGCCTGCTGAGATCAGGCTCCACGGCGCCCAATCGGGTGCGGTGAAGACATTGGGGCCGCCGCGGCCGTCTACCGGGAGAACGACCGCGGAGTCGATGAGCAGCAGTTCCACGCCCGCCACACAGGCGAAAATACCGGCCGCTAAAAAGACACTCTTCCACATGGCTGTTTGCCCGCCGCCGGCGGGAACCCGATGCACCCTCTGCTGATTCCTGTTTTCCAGAGAGCTATCGGCCACCTGTGGGTAGGTCCTGCACGGCAGCCCTGCCTGGGAGCGACCGCACCGGTTGCAGCGATTGCGACGGCAGCCGGCCTGAGATTTTACGGCGGCATTTCAGTCCGAACCATCAGCCCGGTACGTCAGCCCGGTACGTCAGCAGGTCCCAGTCCGGCCGCGGGGGCGTCGGCAGCTGGCGGGCGGGGAGCCGCAGCAGACACCGCCGCCGGCACCCGCCGCTCAGCTTCGGTGCCCGGCACGAGTTGCGGTGCGCCGATGGAGGCCTCGATGATCGTCCGCAATTCGTCGCCGTCGATCACCTCGCACTCGATCAGCCGCTTGGTGATCGCTTCGAGCGCTCCGCGACGGGATTCCATGATCCTGCGGACCCGTTCCATGGCGGTATCGATGATGCGTCGGACCTCCTCGTCGATCTCGCGAGCCGTCTGCTCGCTGTGACTCCGTGCCTGGGAGAGGTCCGCGCCGCCGCCAGCCAAGAAGGGAGAACGCTGGCTTTCCCGGTAGGCCACCCGGCCCAGGCGGCTCATGCCGTAGTCCATCACCATCGAGCGGGCGATCGCGCTGGCCCGTTCGAGGTCGTTTTGTGCGCCGGTCGAGACGTCGGAATAGACCATCTCCTCGGCGATGGTGCCCGCAAGCAATACCTCGATGCGGCTTTCGAGTTCCGACTGCGTGAGCAGGTATCGATCGTCCTCTGGCCGCTGCATGGTGTAGCCCAGCGCCGCGAGGCCGCGGGGGATGATCGAGACTTTGTGAACCGGATCGGTGTTGGGCAGCGAGAAGGCGACCAAAGCATGGGCCGCTTCGTGGTAGGCGACCCGTTTTTTCTCATCCTCGTGGATGACACGCTTCTTCTTCTCGAGGCCCGCGGTCACGCGTTCGACGCCCTCGTTGAACTCCTGCATACCGACCGAGGTCTTGTTGTTGCGGGCCGCGAGCAGCGCCGCCTCATTGACGAGGTTGGCAAGGTCGGCGCCCACGAAGCCCGAGGTGATACGGGCGATCTGTTCGATGTTGACCGCAGGATCGAGCTTCACGTTGGCAACGTGCACCCGTAGGATCGCCTCCCGGCCCCGGACGTCGGGGCGGTCGACCAGAACGTGCCGATCGAACCGGCCTGGTCGGAGCAACGCGGGATCGAGCGTTTCGGGCCGGTTGGTCGCGGCGAGCACGATCACGCCGCTATTGCTTCCGAAGCCGTCCATCTCCACGAGCAGGGCGTTGAGGGTCTGCTCCCGCTCGTCGTGGCCGCCGACCACGCTCGAGCCGCGGGTCTTGCCGAGGGCGTCGAGTTCGTCGATGAAGATGATGCAGGGCGCCTTGGCGGCCGCCTGCTGAAACATGTCGCGGACCCGTGCCGCCCCGACGCCCACGAACATCTCCACAAAGTCGCTGCCGGAAAGTCCGAAGAAGGGAACGCCCGCCTCGCCGGCGATCGCCTTGGCCAGGAGCGTTTTGCCCGTACCCGGCGGGCCGACCAGCAGCACGCCCTTGGGGATGTGGCCGCCAAGCACCTGATATTTTTCCGGGCTGCGCAGGAACTCCACCACCTCGCGGAGTTCTTCCACCGCCTCGTCGATGCCCGCAATGTCATCGAAAGTGATGCCGAGGTCTTCCTGAGCGTACATCTTGCCGCGGCTGCGGCCGAAGGCCATCGGGCTCCCGGCACCGCCGATCCGCCGCATCATCATGAAGAATACGAGGCCGAAGAGGCTCGTGAGAAAGAGCATCGGCAGCCAGTTCCGCCACGGGCTCGGTGCCTCCTCGTACCGGAAGGGCACACCGTGCTCCGTCAACTGCCGCATCAGCTGGCTCTCGGAGTTCTCGCTCGGCAGCTTCGCCGTATGGAAGCGTCGCAGGGTGCCGACGCCGTCGGCACGCGCGGCTGTCTGCCCGCCTTCGGCCGGTTCGGTCTTCGTCTTGCCGGCGTCGCCGGAGGGATGTTCGCGGACCGTGCCCGAAACTTGGAATGCCCCGATGACGACATCGCGGAGGTCCCCGTAGCGAGCCGTCTGCCTGCCGTCGGCGCCGGGCTGGGAGACCTCGACCCACGCTATGGCGGCATCGCCGCGGTCTCCGGCGGTGGCGTTCGCCGGCTGCTTTTGCTGTCCTGCCGCCTGTTGGCCTGTTGCCGTTTGGCCTGCCGCCTGGATGAGCCTCTCCAGGTCGCTGTACGACAGTTCGATCTCCGGCGTGACGCCAATCAGGCTCATGGCGAACAGACCGGCGACCCCCGCCGCGATCAGTGACCAGAGCAGATTGGAGCCTCCCATGTTCGGTCGGCGTTCTGCAGGACGCTTGGCGGAGTCACGTTTCTTGGCCATGGGCGAGAAAATCCCTTTCAGTCGTGCTGTCGCGGAAATCGTGGAAAGGACTGCCTCACATCCTATGCCGGAAAAAACCTGGCGACAAACGCAGGCAAAAGTGGAAGTTTCGGCGATGAACTTCTACACTTTCAGGATCATCCATCGTGTTGCGCCTTGCCTGTTGCCATGCCTTCAACCCACCGCAGCGCGGCTCTCGACGACCGTGCCGTGGTCGGCGGGGAATCGTGCGAGCCGTTCCGCGTCGCCGTGCTGGGATCTACGGGCAGTATCGGCACGAGCACGCTGGACGTGATCGCCGCCTCCCCCGAGCGGTTTTCCCCGTTCCTCCTGGCGGCGCATCGCAGCACGCGGAAGCTCTTGGAACAGGCGTGGGCCTGCCGGCCCCGCTGGGTCGTGGTGGTCGACCCCGCCGCGGCCGCAGAGATCGGCGCCGGGGCGTTGCCCGAGGGCACGCGGCTGGCAGTCGGACCGGAGGCGCTCGACGACCTGGTGCAGTCTCCGGAGGTCGATCGCGTGGTTTCGGCGATCGTGGGGGCGGCGGGCCTGCGGAGCACGTGGGCGGCGCTCGAGGCCGGCAAGACGGTAGCCCTGGCCAATAAGGAGACGCTCGTCATGGCCGGGCCGCTGGCGATAAGGCTGGCCGAGCGGACTGGGGGGAGGATCGTGCCGGTCGACAGCGAGCACTCGGCGATCCACCAGGCGCTTCGCACCGGCTCGGGCGAAGAGGTGCAGCGGATCGTGCTCACCGCCAGCGGCGGACCGTTTCGCACGCGGGACCGGGAAACGCTCGTGCACGTCACCCCCCAGGAGGCGCTCAAGCATCCCACCTGGTCGATGGGGCCGAAGATCACCATCGATTCCGCCACGATGATGAACAAGGCGCTGGAGCTGATCGAGGCGCGGTGGCTCTTCGGCCAGCCGGCCGCGAAACTGGC